>NZ_JBXAWK010000033.1:0-71369 GCF_057291755.1 Kitasatospora sp. UYEF31 | reverse complement strand
CAGCGCCGCTCGTCGCCCGGTCAAACCGCAGCCTCCGGCTGCGCTCGGGACGCTTCGCGCCCATCGCCTGCTGTTCACTCGCCGCTCAGCGCCGCTCGTCGCCCGGTCAAACCGCAGCCTCCGGCTGCGCTCGGGACGCTTCGCGCCCATCGCCTGCTGTTCACTCGCCGCTCAGCGCCGCGCGCCGCGGCCGGCCTTGTCCCGACCCACTATTCCGTGGGTGACCGCGGTCTGGGCGATGAGGTCCCAGCCCCCGTGCACGTGCCGGACGGTGTCCAGGTAGTTGGGGCCGAGCAGGTCGTTGAGCTCCGGGCACAGGCCCGAACTGTAGAACTCCCGGCGGAGCTTGGTCTTGCAGCGCTCCACCGTGGCCGGCGCCAGGTGCAGTTCGGCGCACAGTTCGCGGGTGGACTTGGCCCGTTTGACGGGCCGTCCGGCGATCCAGTCGTCGCTCATCGCGGCGAGCACCTCGACCTCCGTCTCGGAGAGCCGGTTCTGCAGGACGTACGGCGCGACGTCCTGTGTCTCGGGGACGGAGATGTCGCCCTCGGTGGGTTCGTCGCCCGGCTCGGCCTGGAGGGTGACGCGCCATTCGACGAGGACGCGCCGGCGCCGGGGCAGGTCGGTGACGGAGATCCGGCCGATCCGGTTGCGGCCGAGCGGCAGGGTCGCCCCGTACGGGACCGGCTCGGCGACACCCTCACGGTCGATCTGGACCAGCGCCACGGGGCGGGTGTGGGAGCCCTGGTGCCACTCCACCGTCCAGCCGCGCTCCTCGGTGTAGCCGAACTCCAGGTGGACCCGGGAGACGAAGCGCCAGTCCTTGGGTGTGACCAGGCGACAGCGCGACGGATCGCGCCCGATGGCCATCTTCTGGCCTTCCTCGCTGGGCACCTTCACTGCACGCGGCCGGGCCAACTCGCCGTCCTGCCGGTCGGCGTCGTCGGAGGTGGCCACGGTGAGGATCAGTTCGAGCATCGTCATCCGTCCGGAAGTGAAGGCTCCCGCGGTGGCGGGAAGACCATCTGACACCACGCGGTTCGCGGCGCAGAAGGGAACATGACAGTCGGTCCGACCGTACGGGGTGAGGTGCCCCTCCGGACAGAGGCCCCGGCCGGCGGTCGGCGGCCTCGTTGTGCGCGCGGTGCGCGGTAAGAGTCAGGGTCACGCCCGCGGGCCGGGCAGTTCGACGCGGTCCACGGCGACCGGGAGGGCGTCGCAGTCCACCACCACGGCCGTCGCGTCGTCGTCGCCGCTTTCGACGGCGGTGACGGTGAGCGTACGGGCCGCCAGGAACGGATCCCCGTGGACCAGTTCGGCGACGGTCTCGTCCGGGAGGTGTCCCACACCGTCGGTGGCCAGCACCACCCGGTCGCCCGGGTGCAGTTCGATCCGCTGGAGTTCCGGGTCGGGCAGCTGGGAGCCGCCCAGCGGGGTGGAGGTCAGCAGCCAGGGACGGCCGAGGTCGGCGGCGTTGCCCTGTTCGGTCAGCCGGAAGGCCTGGCCGCCGCGGATCAGCCAGCAGACACTGTCGCCGCACCCGGCAAGGTGGAGCCGGCCGTCCTGGAGGACCGCGACCACGATCGTCGTACGCATGCCCTCGAACTCGGGGGCGGTGCCGTGCCGGCGGACCATCAGGTCGGCGCGGGCCACCGCGGCGCGCAGGCGGTCGCTCCAGCCTGCCGTCAGATCAGCCCCGGCGAGGTCGGCGACGAGGGTGCGCACCGCGACGTCGGCCGCGTACCACCCGGCCGGGTGGCCGCCGAGGCCGTCGGCGACCACGAACAGGTCGCCGGTGGCCGCGAAACGGTCGTCGTTGTCACGGGCGGACATCTCCCCCGCCAGGCCGAGGCGCTGCCGGCGGGCGATCCGGCGGCGGCCCGGGAGGGACGCTCCGGACCAGGCCGCGGCCTGGACGCTGCGGCCGGGGGTGGGCGGCAGGTTGAGCCGGGTGCCCTCGCCCTCCTGCGGGTGCTCACCGTCGGTCCGGCCGGTAGTGACGATCTCATCGAGGTCGCCGTCGTCCACTGCCTGGGGCGGAGCGGGTGGAACGGGCGGAGCGGGCGGAGCGGGCATGGGCGGAGCCGCCACCGCCGGCGCGGGGGGGCTGCTCGGCGCGGGCGGGATCCGCGGCGGGACCGCGGGACCGCCGCGCTGCGGCTGCACGGGCGGCTGGACCGCTTCGGGCACGGCGGCCCGCTGCGGTGCCGGTTCCGTCTGGGCGGGGCGGGGCCGCTGCGCGGCCGGCCGGGTGGGCGCCGGAAGGCCGGCCACCGAGGGGATGCGGGCCCGTACGGGCCGGGCGGGGGGCTCGGACTGCTCCGACGGGGGGGCGAGCGGCAGTGTGCCCTGCGGTCGTACGCCGTCTTCCACGGGGGATGCCACCTCATTCTCTGGGACCGGCCGGCGCAGCGGCATCGCGGGCCGCCGTTCGGCTGCGGGGATGCGCGGCGGGCTCTGTCCGGGGACCTGCGGCTGGCCGGCGCCCGCGCCGAGTGTCCTGGGCCGTCCGCCGCGTGGCCTGGCCGTCGGCTGTTCCGGTGTCCCGCCGAGGTACGGCGGGGCGATCTGGGTGCGGTCCGGGTCGTCGGGCCCGCTGTCGGTCCCGTCTGTGGTCCCGTCAGCGGGAGCGGTGACCGGGACGGCCTGCGCCGTCGGCGCTTCGCCGAAGTCGAGGTAGAGGTCGCCGTACATGTCGTCGTCGGCCGCGGCGGGCCGCGCCGCGCGCAAGCCGTCCTGACGCAGTGTCCGCTCCTGTGCGTCGGTGCTGTAACCGCCCTGCGGCGGCTGTTCCTGACCGGCGGTCCTGCGCCGGCCCTCCCCGCGGGCGACCGCCCGGCCCGCGGCGGGGTAGCCCTCCTTGGCGCGTGCGCCGCCCTTAGCCGTCGGGTCCGTCTTGTCCGTCTGAGCCGCTCCGCGAGCAGCCGCTGCCGCTTCGTCCCGGCGCGCGGAGTCCCCTCGTCCCCTCATCCACCTCACGCTCCACGATCCCGGGCCGGAACAGTCAAGTCCCGTGCCGCCTCAGAGACGCCCCCGACCGGCCGGTCGGGGCATACGCGGTCCCGTCGCCCCCGCATCAGCATGGTGCTGCCTACAGAGGCCCGCCGCCCAGTGTTTTCCCCGGTTTTCCCCCCACAGAGTGGGTTGTTGCCGTCCCGGTGAATCACCGGGACCAACAGACTACCGACGGACCGTCAGCAATGGTCGTTCCCGGATGATCCGGAATGCCGGTGCCCGGTCCCCGTTCAGGTGAACAGCCCTGTCCCGTACGGAGGACCCCGCGGAAAAACACCTGCATACAGAAAACAACAGCACCCCGGGGCGCGGTACGCGGCCCGGGGTGCTGTGTGCAGACTGTGACAAAAAGCCACATGCCGCTGGTTCAGCCGTTGTCGACCCAGCTCATCATCTTGCGCAGCTGCTTGCCCGTGGTCTCGAGCAGGTGGCCCTCGTCGGCCTTCTTGTACTCGTTGTACTTCGGCAGACCGGCCTGGTACTCGGCCATCCAGGCGTTGGCGAAGGTGCCGTCCTGGATCTCCGCGAGGACCTGCTTCATCTCGGCCTTGGTGGCGTCGGTGATGATGCGGGGACCGGTGACGTAGTCGCCCCACTCGGCGGTCTCGGAGACCGACCAGCGCATCTTCTCCAGGCCGCCTTCGTACATCAGGTCCACGATGAGCTTGAGCTCGTGCATGCACTCAAAGTAGGCGATCTCCGGCTGGTAGCCGGCCTCGACCAGGGTCTCGAAACCGGCCTTGACCAGTGCCGAGGCGCCACCGCAGAGAACGGCCTGCTCACCGAACAGGTCGGTCTCGGTCTCCTCGGTGAAGGTGGTCTTGATGACGCCGGCGCGGGTGCCGCCGATGCCCTTGGCGTAGGACAGCGCCAGCTCGAAGGCCTTGCCGGTAGCGTCCTGCTCGACGGCCGCGATGCACGGCACGCCGCGGCCCTCTTCGTACTGGCGGCGGACGAGGTGCCCCGGGCCCTTGGGGGCGACGAGCGCGACGTCGACGCCGGCCGGGGGCTTGATGAAGCCGTACCGGATGTTGAAGCCGTGCCCGAAGAACAGCGCGTCGCCGTCCTTGAGGTTCGGCTCGACCGCCGTCTTGTACACGTCGCCCTGGACCGGGTCCGGCGTGAGGATCATGATCAGGTCGGCTTCGGCACAGGCCTCGAAGGGGCTGACCACACGAAGGCCCTGCTCCTCGGCCTTGGCCTTGGACTTGGAACCTTCGAGCAGGCCGACGCGGACGTCCACACCGGAGTCGCGCAGGCTCAGCGCGTGGGCGTGGCCCTGGCTGCCGTAGCCCAGGACTGCGACCTTCCGGTTCTGGATGATGGACAGGTCTGCGTCGTCGTCGTAGAACAGCTCGGCCACTGGGGGCATCTCCTTAGGACGTGCACGTGATTGGGGTCGTCAGCCCATGCTGGACATCTTCGCAAATGTCCAAGGGGTGGCGTTCCGCGGTATTGAAGTCTGAGATGAAAACGCGTCAGCAGACGCTGTTCGGCGGATCAGGCGGAGCGGTCGACCGTACGGAGTGAACGGTCTGTGATCGAGCGGGCACCGCGGCCGATGGCCACCATGCCGGACTGGACCAGTTCCTTCACGCCGAACGGCTCGAGCATCTTCAGCATCGCGTCGAGCTTGTCGTGGCCGCCGGTGGCCTCGATGGTCACCGCGTCCGGGGACACGTCGACCGTCTTGGCGCGGAACAGCTGCACGATCTCGACGATCTGCGAGCGGGTCTCGTGGTCGGCCCTGACCTTGACGAGCAGCAGTTCGCGCTGCACGGCCGCGACCGGGTCGAGCTCAACGATCTTGAGTACGTTGACCAGCTTGTTGAGCTGCTTGGTGACCTGCTCGAGCGGCAGGTCCTCGACGCTCACCACGATGGTGATCCGCGAGATGTCCGGATGTTCGGTGACACCGACGGCGAGTGAGTCGATGTTGAAGCCCCGCCGGGAGAACAGTGCGGTGATCCGGGCGAGGACACCCGGCTTGTTCTCCACGAGGACCGAGAGAGTGTGCTTGGACATTGTCCCTGTGCCTTCCTGAGTTCTCGGATTCCTCGTACGGAATCAGTCGTCGTCGCCGAAGTCGGGACGCACGTCCCGCGCGGC
Source organism: Kitasatospora sp. UYEF31 (assembly GCF_057291755.1). Lineage (NCBI taxonomy): Bacteria > Bacillati > Actinomycetota > Actinomycetes > Kitasatosporales > Streptomycetaceae > Kitasatospora > Kitasatospora sp. UYEF31. The sequence continues at coordinate 66,245 of NZ_JBXAWK010000033.1, read as the reverse complement.
CAGGATCTCGTCGTTGGAGGTGCCGGCGGCGACCATCGGCCAGACCATGGCGTCCTGGTGGACGACGAAGTCGATGACGACGGGTGCGTCGTTGAGCTCCATCGCCTTGCGGATGGTGGCGTCCAGGTCCTCGGGCTTCTCGCAGCGCAGGCCGTGGCAGCCCATCGCCTCGGCGAGCAGCACGAAGTCCGGGGTGCGCCGGGCGTCAGGGGCGCTGGGGTCGCTCCCCGCGCGGGAACCGTCCAGGCCGGTGCTGGAGTAGCGCTTGCCGTAGAACAGCGTCTGCCACTGTCGCACCATGCCGAGGGTGCCGTTGTTGATGATGGCGACCTTGATCGGAATGTTGTTCACCGCGCAGGTGACCAGTTCCTGATTGGTCATCTGGAAGCAGCCGTCACCGTCGATCGCCCACACCGTGCTCCCGGGCATGCCCACCTTGGCGCCCATGGCCGCCGGCACCGAGTAGCCCATGGTGCCCGCGCCGCCGGAGTTCAGCCAGGTGTACGGGTTCTCGTGCGGGAGGTAGTGCGCCGCCCACATCTGGTGCTGGCCCACGCCCGAAGCGTAGATCGCGTCGGGGCCGACGATCTCACCGAGCCGCTGGATGACCTGCTGCGGGGACAGCGAGCCGTCGTCCGGCAGGTCGTAGCCCAGCGGGTAGGTCCCACGCCACCGGTTGAGCGACTCCCACCAGGCGCTGTAGTCGGCCTTGCGGCCGGCCGCGTGCTCCGCCTGGACGGCGACGATCAGATCGGCGAGGACCTCGCGGGCGTCGCCCACGATCGGCACGTCGGCTGTCCGGTTCTTGGAGATCTCCGCCGGGTCGATGTCCGCGTGGACGATGGTGGCGTCCGGGGCGAAACTGTCGAGCTTGCCGGTGACCCGGTCGTCGAACCGGGCGCCCAGCGAGACCAGCAGATCGGCCTTCTGCAGCGCGGTGACCGCCGCGACCGTGCCGTGCATGCCGGGCATACCCAGGTGCAGCACGTGCGAGTCGGGGAACGCGCCGCGGGCCATCAGGGTCGTGACCACCGGTGCGCCGGTCAGCTCGGCGAGGATCTTCAGCTCCGCCGACGCGTGCGCCTTCAGGACCCCGCCACCGACGTACAGGACCGGACGCTTGGCCTCCAGGAGAAGCCGGGCGGCCTCGCGGATCTGCTTGGCGTGCGGCCGGGTGACGGGCCGGTAGCCGGGAAGCTCGGGGGTTCCGTTCCAGACGAACGTGGTGGTGGCCTGGAGGGCGTCCTTGGAGATGTCGACCAGGACGGGGCCCGGACGCCCGGTGGAGGCGATGTGGAACGCGGCGGCGATGGTCGCCGGGATCTCATCGGCGTTCGTCACCAGGAAGTTGTGCTTGGTGATCGGCATCGTGATGCCGCAGATGTCGGCTTCCTGGAAGGCGTCCGTGCCGATGGACTTGCTGGCGACCTGGCCGGTGATGGCGACGATCGGCACCGAGTCCATGTACGCGTCGGCGATCGGGGTGACCAGGTTGGTGGCCCCCGGGCCCGACGTGGCCATGCAGACGCCGACCTTGCCGGTGGCCTGGGCGTAGCCCTCGGCCGCGTGCCCCGCGCCCTGCTCGTGGCGTACGAGGATGTGCCGGACCTGGGTCGAGTCGAGGAGCGGGTCGTACGCGGGGAGGATGGCCCCGCCCGGGATACCGAAGACGGTGTCGACACCGGCGGCTTCCAGCGAGCGGATCAGCGACTGTGCTCCGGTCATCTGATCGGTCATGTGCTTCTTCTCTTCTCGATCTCGGTCGGCAAGTCGGGTCCGGCGGCGCTTCTGCTCCAACAAAAAACCCCCGTGCCGTCAGGCATGCGGGGGGAGGCGCGCGGAGCTGGTGTGTTCAGCTCACGCGCGCCGCAAGTACGAGAATCGGGGTCTGCATGGGCATGACTCTTTCTCTGCCCCCCGGGGACTGTCAAGCGCTCCACGTCGTCGTCCCACCATTTGGACCCTCTTTTGGACACTCCCGGAAGGCCCGAGCCGACTTTCCCAGGCCGTACGGCCCCTGCGCCTTGGCTTCCACCGGAGGTCATCACTCCTCCCTGTGATTCCTGGGCCCGGGACCTCCCGCCTGTCGGATCAACTGACAGGTGTCGTGTTCGTCTCACCGGTCCGGCGGTCCCGTGGGGCGGAGACCGTGGTGTTCGCCTCGACGGCCTTGAGGACGGTCTCGGCGACCGTGCCGGTGACTGTGTCGGGCGGCCCTCCGGCGGCGGCCGCTCCGGCAACGGTCTTGTCGTACACCGGCCCCGGCAGCGGCATCGTCCCCTGCCGCAGCAGCGCACCGAGCGCCTGATGGTCCAGCGGGGCGCCGAACAGGGGGCCCTGGCCACGCTGGCAGCCCATCTCCCGCAGCGCCAAGGCCTGTGCGCCGCTCTCGACACCGACGGCCACCAGGGTCAGGTCGAGGTCCAGGCCGAGCCGCACGATGGTCGACGCGAGGGCGGTCAGGTGCGGGCAGGAGCCGATCTCGGCGACGAAGGACCGGTCGATCTTCAGGTGGTCGACCGGGAGGCGGCGCAGGTAGGCCAGCGAGGAACGGCCGGTGCCGAAGTCGTCCACCGACAGTCGTACGCCCAGGCGACGCAACCCGGAGCAGCGCCCGATCATCGCCTCGGGGCCGTCCGGCGAGACGTTCTCGGTGATCTCCACAGTGAAGGCGGCCGGCGGCAGCCCGCCGCCGCGCAGCACCGCGCCGAGCAGTTCCGTCAGGCCCGGGTCGGCGAACTGGCGGGCGGTCAGGCCCACGCCGAGGCCCACTTCGTGACCGTCCGCCCGCCAGTGGGCGGCGTCGTCCACGGCCTGTTCGAGGATGCGGCGGCCGAGTGGGCTCAGGCGCCCGTCGGCGCCCGCGGTCAGCTTGTGGAACGGCGAGACGTGACTGCCCGCCGGGCCGGGGACGGTGCTGCGGCGCAGCATCGCCTCGACGTCGCGGATCCGGCCGGTGGCCAGGTCGACGACCGGCAGGTAGACGAGGGTGGTGCGGCCGTGTCCGCCCTCCCCCGTACCGGTCCGGCCGTTGTGCCGGGACCGTCCGGCGGCGGTCCCCACCGCGTGATTGGTGAGCTGGCCGAGGTGGCTGTGCACGGGGCCGGTCGCCGGTGTGCGTGGTTCGCCGGTCGGTTGCACGCTCAGGTGCGCCGGGCTCTGTTGCGCCACGCTCAGGTGCGCCGGGCTCTGCTTTACCGGGCTCTGTTGCGTCATGCTCTGCTGCGCCGGGCTCAGTTGCTCCGGGGATACGACGCCGACCGGCCGGACGTCCGGCAGGATCGGCCGCTGGCCGGTGCGGCGGGCGCGTTCGCGGCGGCGGCGGGTGTCCGTGTGCAGGGCCGGGTCGTACATCTCGACGCGGGCTTTGCCGCCGTCCTTGGCTGCGTACATGGCGTCGTCGGCGCGGCGGAGGAGTTCGGCCGGGTTGATGCCCGCGACGGAGAAGGCGACGCCGATGCTGGCGGCGACCCGCACTTCGACGCCGCCGACGCGGTACGGCGCGGAGAGGGTGTGCAGGAGTCGTTCGGCGATGTCCCGGCAGGCGGCGGGGGCCGGGTCGCCGACCAGGAGGGCGGCGAACTCGTCGCCGCCGAGGCGGGCGACGGTGTCGCCGGCCCGGACCGCGCCCTTGAGCCTCCTGGCGGCCTGCACGAGGAGTTCGTCGCCGACCGCGTGGCCGTTGACGTCGTTGACAGCTTTGAAGCCGTCGAGGTCGAGGAAGAGGACCGCGGCGGTCGGCACGGGGACGGGGGACGGGTCCGGCGGCAGGCCGCGCCGCTGCGCCAGGGCCTGCTCGATGCGGTCTTCGAACAGGGCCCGGTTGGGCAGGTCGGTCAGCCGGTCGTGGAAGGCGTCGTGTTCGAGCTGGGCCTGGAGCCTGACCCGGTCGGTGACGTCCCGACTGTTGAAGATCAGCCCGTCGCCGTAGCGGTTGACCGCGGACTCGGTGTGCAGCCAGGCCCCGTCCGCCGAGCGGATGCGGCATTCGACCCGGACCATGGGTGCGTCCTCGCCCCGGCCGCGGAACTGGTCGAGTTCGTGTCTCAGCCGGACCTGGTCGTCGGGGTGGACGAGCAGTTCGAGCCGGGTGTTGACGAGTTCCTCGGGCTCGAAACCGTACACGTGGCGCACCGCGTGGCTGACGTAGCTCAGCACGCCGTCCGGCGCGGTGATCATGATGACGTCGCTGGAGCCCTGGACCAGGGAGCGGAAATGGCGCTCCTTGGCCGCGAGCTCCTGGGCCATGAAGACGTTGTCGACCAGGGTGATGCCCTGGCGCAGGACCAGCGCGACCAGGACTGAGCCACCCGCGGCGAGCACCACCGGGTCCGGCGGGCGGCCGTTGACCGCGTCACCGATGACCCCCGCGGTGCAGACCGCGGCCGCGACGTACGGGGTGAGAGCGGACAGCATGGAGAAGGTCCTGACGCCGGAGCCGCGCTCGGTGTGGTCCGACTCGCCTATCCACGGGGCGGCGGCCAGGAGGACACTTCCGGCGAACCAGCCCGCGTCGAGCAGTTGCCCGGAGCGGTAACCGCCGTGCAGGCCCGGCGTGGTGAACAGGGCGTCGCTGACCACGGTGATCGCCAGTGCGACCAGGGCCAGGTTGAGCGCGGCCCGGTCGCCGCGCCCGGCTTTGAAGCGCAGCCCCACGACCATGCTCACCAGGAGGATGTCGAGGATCGGGTAGGCGAGGGTCAGCGCGACGCGCAGGGCGTCCATCCGGTCGCCGTGGGTGTTGCGGGACAGGACCAGCGACCAGCCCAGGGTGAACAGTGAGCCGGCGACGAGCCAGCCGTCGAGCACGATGCAGGTCCAGCCGGCCAGGCCGCGGGGGGGCTGGGCGATCAGCAGCAGCCCGATGATCGCGGTCGGGGCGAAGAACAGGAAGATCCAGTCGGCCGGGCCCGGGGTGGGCACCGGTTCGCCGAGCACTACTTCGTACCACCCCCAGATGCTGTTACCGAGGGAGACCATGCAGGCGGAGGCACCGAGCAGGGCCCAGGACAACTGCTCGCGGCCGACCACCCGGCAGGCTTTGACGGTGCAGGAGGCGGCGGCCGCGGCAGCGGCGAGCGCGAGGCCGAAGTCGCCCATGGCCAGCGACAGCCACCGGCCGCCCCAGCCGGACAGCGCTCCGACCGTGTAGATGAGACAGATCGGCAGGACGATCGAGAGCGCGCGCGTTCGTACGCAGGTTCCGGACAACGGCGCTCAGCACTTCACAGCATTGTCGTGGCTCCCGCGAAGTGCGCGGCGCCCGTCCGTGGATACGTCCCCCGGCATCGTCCTGCTCCCCTCTTCACCCACCCCCGCGGGCATCGGTTGCCCCGCGCCGCGTGGGATGGACCGCGATGGACGGCGACAGTGTCGACTATGTCCTGCCGCCCCCGGCCGGCGGATTCACCGGCCGGACGACTGCTGGGTCCAACCGCTCGGTCAGAAGCGCCCCGCGGCGCCCCACGGTCCGGACGATACACCACTTCAGTCACCGTACGCATGGGTGAATCTACACAGAGTGACGACAAGGTTCGTTCTTTCCGCTTCTGCGTACGCACTGCGACGTCCTCGCGGTTAGCGTGGCAGCCGGGGAAGCCGCTCACCGGAGGTGCTCCGTGCAAACGTCGGCCCGTACGGCAATAGCGCGGTCCGCCGCGCCGGGCACGGCCCTGCTCCTTGTCCTGCTGCTGGCCGTCGGGCCGTCCTTCGCCCAGGACCGCCTGGTCTACGCGTACTTCACCGCGGCTTCGGACAACCGCATTGTGAAGATGACGTACGAAGGCGGGCGGCTCGGCGCTCCGCAGCCGGTCCTGGTGGGCATCCCGAACGGCAGCGTCCACAACGGCGGGCGGCTCGCCTTCGGCCCCGACTGCATGCTCTACGCGGGCACGGGTGAGTCCGGCGACAAACCCCTGGCGCAGGATCAGAACTCCCTCGGCGGCAAGATCCTGCGGATGACCCCGGACGGAAGGCCCGCCCCGGGCAACCCGTTCCCCGGCTCGGTCGTCTACAGCCTGGGCCACCGGAACGTGCAGGGACTGGCCTGGGATTCGGCCGGGCGGCTGTGGGCCAGCGAGTTCGGCCAGAAAAAGTACGACGAACTCAACCTCATCAAGCCGGGCGGCAACTACGGCTGGCCGGCGGTCGAGGGGCCCGGTGGCGACAGGCGCTACATCAGCCCGGCCGCGACGTGGAAGCCGACCTCGGAGACCTCCCCGAGCGGCATCGCCATCGCCGGGGACAACCTGTACATGGCCTGTCTGGCCGGAAAACGCATGGTCAGGATTCCGCTGGACGGCGAAAAGGCAGGCGCCCCGCAGGAGATGTTCAAGGGTGCGTACGGGCGACTGCGTACGATCGTGAACGTGGGTCAGGACCTGTGGCTGACCACCAGCAACACGGACGGACGCGGGTCGCCCGAAGCCGGGGACGATCGCATCCTGAAGGTGCCGGTCAGCTGACCGGGCACTGAAGACTTAACCCAGCAACTTCAGCCGGCGCGCGAGCGCCGCGGCGGCTGCCTGAATACTCGTACAGACGTCGGGGTCGGGCGCACCGCTGTCGGTTTCGACGCGGACCGCTTCGATGAGCAGCGGCCAGGCGTAGCGCTGGTTACCGGCCGGGAAGCCCGCGGCCAGTTGCCGGGCGAGCTCCGCGCGGGCGTCGGCGAACCGGCCCCGGCTGCGGGCCAGTGCGATCTCACCGTGTCCGAGCGGGATGCGGAACTGCATCTCGACGTACCCCGTGCCGGTGGCCTGCCGGGCCCGCGTCAGGCGAGCCGTCGCCGACGTCACGCAGCGCCTCGTCGAGCCGCGCCGATTCGGGCGAGCGGCCGACGAAGACTGGGGATATGAGGGTGCCTGACACGTCGCCGAGCATGTCATGCCGCTGTCAACGGCGTCGATCAAGTTCGGGGTGCTGTGAGCCGGGTCCCGTGCACAGCAGGTGGAGCATGTTCGACACGGCACCGGCGACCGCCGGGACCCCTTTTCACGTACGGACCGAGCGCGGGCCGACGTTAGCGGGCCGACGTTAGCGGGCCGACGTTAGCGGGCCGACGTCAGCGGGCCGACGTCAGCGGGCCGTGCGGACAACACCCGGCCTTCGGCTTCCTTCGTCAGACTAGATCCCTATCTAGGTTGCATTTCTAACTAGGTGGGATTACGTTCTACCTGTCACCACCTGCTGAAGGGCACTGAATGGCACCCGACCGACGCGCGAGCTGGCTCAAAGGCGTACTGGACCTGCTCGTCCTCGCCGATCTGACCGGCGGCGAGAACTACGGCTACGAGATCGCGAAGAACCTCGCCGCGGCCGGCCTCGGCGAAATCCGGGGCGGCACGCTCTACCCGGTGCTCAACCGCCTGGAGGAAGCCGGGCTTGTGACGGCCGAGTTCCGCGCCGCCGAGCGTGGCCCGGGGCGGCGCTACTACAGCCTCACCACCCTGGGCCGCGAGACCCTGCGCGAACAGGGCGACCTCTGGCTGACCTTCGACACATCCGTACGGGCCGCGCTGGCCACGGGAGGGATCGCGTAATGACCACCACCGACTACTTCGAGGCACTCGCCGCCCGGCTGAGCGCCGACGGCGTCCCCGCCCGCAAGATCGCCGACACGCTCGACGAACTGCGTTCCTACCTCCAGGAGAGCGGCAGCACCGCCGATGAGGAGTTCGGCCCGGTGGCCGAGTTCGCCGGGCAGTTCGCGTCTCCCGCGAAGGAGAAGTCAACATCGAAGTCAGGCGGTCGTACGGAGGCTGAGCCGGTCGCGGACACCTGGCGGTGGACCGCCGACATCTGGGTCGACCGGCAGCACCTCAACGAGTACGGCGACCAGGGCTGGGAGGTCGAACGGGTCGACAAGGTCGGCATGTTCGTCAGCCACCGCGACCCCGGCCGGGCGCAGCGCTGGGAGTACCGCCGGGACGTGGCGGTCGGCAGACGCCGGACCGCTCTCGTCGACCGCCTGGCCCCGGACGGCTGGGAGCCGTGCGGAACGTGGGCCTACTACGCCTACTTCAAGCGCCCCAAGGCCGCGAGCCTCGGCCCGGCGGCCCAGTTGGACTCGCCGCCCGCGCGCCCGAACCGGCGGTTCCTGTTCGGCCGGAAGTTCGCCGGGTTCGCCGTCGCGTACGTGTTGTTCGAGATCACCCTCGGGCTCCTGACGGTGGGCCTGCTCGACAACGTCTTCGACAACCGGGGGTTCCTGCCCGGTGTTGCCGCCGGGGTCGTACTTGCGCCGCTCATCGTCTGGTTCACCGTGCGCCGGAAGCTGCGCAAGGCCGCCGCCGACAGGTGAGCCTTGTTTCCTGGGTCTTGGTTCAGCCGGGTCAGCAGAGTCGCCCGAAGCAGAAGAATCAGCGGAGTCAGCCGAAGCCGAGTCGCCGGAGTCGCCCGAGTCGCCGGAGTCGCCGGAGTCGCCGGAGTCAGCCGATCGCGATGACCGGGTGCTGCGCCGGGTCGATCCAGCGCAGCAGCGAAACCAGCACGGACTCGGGTACGGATACACAACCGGCCGTCGCACCACTGCCGTTGACGTGCAGGAATATCCCCGCGCCCCGGTTCGGCACGGCGGGCCGCCGGTTGAAGTCGATCACCAGCGCGTAGTTGTACGCCGGCTGGTGGGTGATGAGCTGCTCACTGCCGCGGTCGCCCTGCTCCGTGAGCGGGAATCCGCCCTGCGACGCGTTCCGCATCTGGTTGTAGAAGTCGCTCTCGGAGTCCTCGACCCACCAGGTGTCGCCGGTGACCTTGGTGTAGGGGACCTTCGTGCCCGGGTTCGGCTTGACGCCGAACCCCTCGGTTATCGAGTACGTGCCGCTGGGCGTGGTCGAGGTGTTCTGCTTGCGGGTCGCCCCGTTTGTCAGGCCGTTCGAGCCGATCCGGCCCGCACTGGTGGCGTAGGAGGCCGTCCAGCCCTGGTCGCCTCTGGTCCAGGCGGTGACCGTCGCGGTCGAACCGCTGGTCTTGACCGTGATGACCTGACGGGCGTTGCCGACCCGGACGGGCACGCCCCAGTCGGGGGTTTCGGCGGCTGCCGACGTGGACGGCGACGGCGTCGTGGAAGCGGTGGGTTTCGATGAGGAGGCCGCCGGGCTCGGGTGCGGGCTGCCCGTCACCGGGGCAGGCGGCTCGGAAGCTTTGCCGGGGACCGACGGGGTCGCCGCCGCGGCCGGGGGCTGCGACAACGCTTCGACCGGTACGACCGTGACCGGTGCGGGACTGACCACCGCGACGTTGCCCGTGCTGCCGGAGCCGCCGGGGAGCAGTACGGCGAGGACGACCGCCACGCCGACTGCCGCGACGGTGGTCGCCACAGCGGCCCTGATCCGGTTACGACGATTCATGAAGAGAGTCCTGTTCAGCGCGCTGCGGTAGCGCCGCACCATCGGTACGGCCTGCGGACCACCAGGTATTTGTGCGATTTTCTCCGCACCGCAGCACGAAACCCCCGGAGCCCCCTCTTAACGACTCCGGCCGCGGGACAAGAGTTACACCTGTGGCGGAAGTTTCTTCAGGAGGCCAACGCCGCCACCAGCCCGAGCCGGTGGGCCAGGGCCGCCGCCTCACCCCGGCCCGAGACCTCCAGCTTGGCCAGGATGTTCGAGACATGCACGCTCGCCGTCTTGGTGGAGATGTACAGCTCCTCGGCGATCTGCCGGTTGGACCGGCCTTCGGCGAGGAGCCGGAGTACATCGTTCTCACGCGGCGTCAGATTGTGCGCGGGCGGTCCGGCGGCGTCCGGAACGGCAGTGAGCCTGGCCCGGCGGCCCAGCCGGTCCAGGTCTGCGAGCAGCGGGGCCGCGTCCAGGCGTACGGCCGTCTCGCGCGCTTCGGCCAGCGCCGTCGCGGCCTCCTCCCGGCGGCCTTCGAGCAGCAGCGCCTCCGCGTAGTGGAGCCGCACCTGAGCCCGGACGTACGGCTGCTCGACCAGCTGCCAGGCCGCCACAACGGCAGACCACGTCTCGACGGTCACCGTCCCCTCGGCGCGGGCCAGTTCGGCGGCGAGTGTCAGCACCAGCGCCTCGTCCAGCGGACACGCCACCGCGAGCGCCGCGACGGCTGCGCGGATCCGGGCGAGGCAGTCCCGCCGGGTGCGCAGCTCGGCCTCCCGCGGGTTCGGGTCGAGCGCGGCCACCTGGGCCTCCATCCGGGCGGCCGCGATCAGCAGCGGCAGACCATAGCGCTGGTATCCGTCGTCGAAACCGACCGTGAGTGCGACGTCCAGCACCTCGCGCGCCTGGCGGAACCGCCCCTGGGCGGTGGCCAACACGATCTCAGACTCCGCGACGGGGATGGTGTACTGCGTCTCGCTGTAGCGGGTTCCGACGTTCTCACGGATGCGTTCCATCCGCTGCTCCGCGCGCTCCAGTTGCCCTCTGCCCAGTTCCAGGGTGACGAGCGTACGGTCGAGGGAGCGGACGATCGCCGGGGACGGGTCGAGGTCCAGGGTGCGGTCCACCAACACCTGCACTACGTCCCACTCGCCGAGGGAGCTCAGCGATTCGGCGAGGTTGCCGACGATGAACGCGCCGACCCCGTGGGTCAGCCCGTGTTCGTCGCCGACCCTGATCCCCTCGCGCGCGACCTCGACCGCCTCGCGGTGTCGGCCCACGCCTTGGTACAGGGAGGCTTTGTTGCCCAGGACCATGCACAGGACGCCCGGTTCACCGGCTTCGGCCGCCAGTGCCTCCGCCCGCGCCATCTCGCCCAGGCCCTCGTCCAGTTGACCGGCGTTCACCAGAAGGCACCCCAGCGTCTTGCGGACCTCCGCCTGGACGGCCTTGCTGCCGACCGCGCAGGCCACCAAGAGCGCGGCCCGCGCGCCGGGCACCGCCGCCCCGGCCTGGCCGTCGAGCATCTCCACGGTGCTGATCTGCGACAGCACCCGGGCCTGTTCGACCGACGGCGGCAGGCCGTCGAGCAGGGCCTTGGCCTTGAGCAGTTCGGACAGCCCGTTGGAGCGGCACAGGTTGCGGAGGTTCCGGGCCTTCTCAGCCCACAACCACGCGGCCGTACGCGGATCACTGTCCGGATCGACCACGTCGAGGCCCTGGCGGATCAGCGCGATGGCCCGCTTCGGCATGCCGCAGGAAATGGCCGCGGAGACCGCCTGGCGCAGGATCACCAGCTGGGTCGTGCCGGTCAGCGCCTCCGGATCGGCCGCCTGCTCCCACAGGTCGAGGGCCCGGCCGAGCAGGTTGACCTGACCCCGGTAGGCATACCTGCACTGGGCGCCCTTCGCGGCCCGCAGCACAACGGGCAGCGCGTGTTCGGGCCGCCCGGCGTGGTACCAGTGCGCGGCGAGCCGGGCGTCGTACTCGCAGGCGTCGACCAGTTGGGGGTTCTGCTCCAGTGCTTCGGCGAGCCGCGCGTTGAGCCGCGCCCGCTCCCCGGGCAGCAGGTCGTCGCGGACGACTTCGCGGACCAGCGCGTGCCGGAAGCGGTAGCCGCCGTCCTCGACGGTGGTGAAAACATGTTTGGACAGCCCCGCCCGCAGTGCCGTGTCCAGGCGTTCGTCGTCGAACCCGGCGACCACAGCGAGCAGTTGGTGGTCGGCGTACTCCCCGCTCACGGATATCAGCCGGGCTATCCGCTGGGTGTCCTCGGGCAGTTCCTCAACGCGGATGAGCAGCAGGTCGCGCAACGTGTCGGACAGCCCGGCGAGGCGACCCGAGTTGATACCGCAAGACAGTTCCTCGACAAAGAACGCGTTGCCCTCGGACTTGAGGAAGATCTGCTTGACCAGGCGGCGGCCCGGGTCCGCGCCGAGGATGCCGCACAACTGCTCGCCCACCTGGTCGCGGGTCAGCCGGGTCATCTCCCGCCGGACGACCTTGGGCGCCAGGCGTTCCATCTCCGCCAGGAACAGTCGCAGGGGGTGCCGCCGGTCCACCGCGTCGGCCCGGTAGGTGCCGACGATCAGGATGCGGCCCGTACGCAGCAGCCTGATCCAGAAGGCGAGCAGTTCCCTGGTCGAGGAGTCGGACCAGTGCAGATCCTCAAAAGCGATGACGATCGTACGGTCCGCACTGATGTTCTCCAGAAGACGGAGCGTCAGCTCAAAAAGGCGGACCCGGTCGACATCACCGGCGGGCAGGTGCCCGGGGGCGAGGTCCGGCAGCAGCCATGCGAGGTCGCGCTCACGCCCGGCGACCGCCTGGACCAGTTCGTCACCCAACTCGCGGAACAATCCGCGCAAAGCGGCGGAGACCGGGGCGAACGGCAGTGATTCCGCGCCGAGTTCCAAGCAGGAACCGATGACGGTGACCGCGCCGGCTTCGGTGGCGCGGTCCAGGAACTCGTTCAGCATCCGGGTTTTGCCGATTCCGGCCTCACCGCCGAACAGGACGACCCGCGGTGTGCCTTCACCGGCTTCGCGCAGGCCCCGGTCCAGGCGGGACAGCTCTTCGGAACGGCCGACGAAGACGGGACTCACCAAAGGACTGGGCACAGGACCGAGCATGACATGTCCGAGTGTCATCGCGCGTGGCCATTTCGTGAGAAGAGATCAAGAACATGCAGGTCAGAGCGTATGAGGCGAAGGTCTCAACTCATGCGGAAGCCGAAGCGGGAGCGGGAGCGTGCGTGGCAGCGGGCGCACGCGGTCACAACGGTGCAGGCAACTGCTCAAGGCGGAGCGGAAGCCGCGGCCGGGGCCGGCTCAATGGCGAAGGCCCCGGCCGGGTCCGGCGAGGGCCTTCGTACAGACGGTCAGCGGGCGGGCGGCCTCAGGGAACGTGGCCGTCGGGCGGGTGACCGTCGGGCTGCCGGTCATCGGCGGGCGTCAGGCGGCGAGACGGTGCTCGGGCTCGGACTGTCCGCCGGGAAGAATCCCGGCGTGGCTTACCCGGCTGTCTGCCCGACGGGCCTTGCGCAGTGCCTTGCGGTCCCGCCGGACCTGCTCGACGATCCGCTGCCGCTCGGCCTTGGCGATGAGCTCGTTCTGGCGGTTCTGGAAGATTTCAAACTCGTACATTTGGTGCTCCTTGCGCGTTTCGGCTTTTCGTCCGCCGGCGTCTCCGGCTGATGACTGAAGCTTCGCGGCCCAGTGGGGCGTGTGGCATGGGGCAGGTGCCCTATCTCCGCGGGCCCGGCTGCCTAGGACGGGCCTAAGTCGCCCCCGGAGATGCCTAGGCATGTGGTCCCGGACACAACCTGACTGACCGTCAACGTTCCCCCGGCAGCTCCGGACAGCTCCAGACAGCTCCAGAACCAAGATCGCTGTGCGCCGGGTCACCTGGCGAACCCCTGTTCGCAGGGGGTTCGGGTCGCCGAAAATGCACAGGCTCAAGCGCGTGGCGCACGGGATGGGGTTCCCGGTCGCGATTCCGTCACGCGCCTTTCTGCCTTTCTTCCTCCGCGGAGTACGCATGCCTGAGTCAGCGGGCGATGACGTACCGGATCAGTCCGGTATGCCCGAAAATCCACTTCTTGTTGTCGAACCCGCAGCCAAGCGGCGCCGGGTGTTCACCGGGCCGCTGCTGGTGTGGGCGGTCCTGATCGGCGTCGCGGCCGGAGCGGGGATCGGCTACCGGGTCCAGGTGGTTCGGGCGGAGGTGCCCGCACCGCCGCTGATGGCTGCGCCGCCGGAGTATCCGGTGGCGGACCCGGCGGCGAAACAGCTGGCGCTCACTGCCGCCGAAGACGCGAAAGTGCGCCGGGACGGCGACCTGCGGGAAATGCTGCTGCCCAAGCCAGAGGGGGCGACGGACTGGGACATCCCGCCGGATGTCGAAGGCTGGTCAAGCCTTGAGGAGACGGCTTTCAACTACGAGAAACCGGCCGAGGCTCTCAAGTTCCTCCAACGCGACGGGTTCCGGCGCGGTGCGGAACGCGCCTGGAACGACGCAGGTGTCTCTGTGGACATCAGACTCATCCAGTTCATCTCTGGTGGCAGTGGGGCCTCCGCGCGGCACCGGAACGACCTCACGGTGAAATTCGACTCGCCGAACTCGGTCAAACCCATCCCGGGAACAGGCTCGGGACAGTTGACGGTGTGGGAAAACCCCGTCCTCTCCTCGAAGAACGACAAAACCCCCGGGTACGTCGCCCTTGCCATCGCTTGGCGTGCCGACGCGACGCTAGTGATCTGGTTCAACAGCGACAAACCGATCGATTTCCAGAAAGCTCTGGACTTGAGCACCCGTCAGGCAGGTCGGCTGTGACCGTCGAGAAATCCGCCGCGGCCGAACCCGCAGCGCTTCCCCCGACTGGAGATTCCGCCCCGCGCCGGGAGAAGTCGGCGAAGTGGCAGTGGCTCGCCGCCGCTGTCGCCACCGCCCTCATCCTGGGCGCGGCGGGCACCGCGGCCGGCCAGTACCGGTCCCGGCACAGCGACGGCCCAGTGGCCGCGAACACGCCCCGGCCCGTACCTTCGTTCTCGCCCGCACCCAAGGCCCCAGGCCCATTCGGCCTGCGGCTTGACGGGACACACTCCGGCAACCTGCGCGATCTGCTTGTTCCCCGCAGCGCGTCCCTGACCGCCGGGGAAGATGACCAACTCCACGGCAACGACGCTGAACTGACGAAGGACCAACTGGTCGACGAGAGCAACCACGCACTGCGATTGGCGGCCAAAGCCGCAGGATTGAAGGAGACACCGCCCGACCTGCGGAAGGCCTTCACCTACGTCGGCCTCAGCGACGGCGCGATCCGCACCTACCGCAGCCTCACCGGCACGGTGGAAATGGAGACCGTGCTGATGCGGATGGAGCCGGAAGCCGCCGCAACGGCTGTGGAACACCTGAACGGTGCGTTCAAGAACATGAAACTGTCGTCGGCCGGCGAGACCCCGCTGAAGCCCTACCCGGGAGCTGCTTGTTACCGCTTCCCCGACGAGGACAAGTCGGGATTGGACGACATGTCGTGCGTGGCCTCAATCGGCGACATCCATGTCCGAGTGGATGCCATGGGCGCCGCCCCGATCACCGAATCAGTGGTCGTCGAACTCTTCGCCGGCCAACTGGCACGGCTCTCGGTCAAGGACGGGGCGCACGCATGAACCAGACCACTGATCCCGAGGACCTCACCGAGGTCGTCCTGCTCGATGCCGACGACATTCCCGTGCCGCAGGCCCCGCTGGTGCCGCTGGCACCGGTCGACCGCCGGGCCCGCCGCCGCACCGCACTGCGCTGGACCTCCGCACTGCTTGTGTGTGCCGCGGTGACGGGGGCGACCGCGTACGCGACCACGCTCCCGGCACGGAACAAGATGCCCGGACTCGGCACCCCGGACGACGGGCGCTACGCCTTCCCCGCCCTCGCCAAACCACCGTTGCCGTACGGTTCGCTGCCGCCGGACTACGGTACGGAGAGCGAGCGCTACCGCTACCTCACCGGCCACTCAGTCGATCTGCGCGCGCTCCTGCTGCCTGCGCCGGCCGGAGCCGTACCGGACCCGGCGTTCCCCGGAACCGGCGGCTGGCTGCCGACCGAGACCTACACGAAGGTCTTCCTGCATCCGCAGAAGGAGGCCGGTCTCCTCGCCGACACAGGCGTCCGGCACATCGCCGCACAGGCGTGGCGGACCCGCGACGGCGCCCGTACGGAGATCTACCTGTTGCAGTTCGACAGCAGCGCGCTGGCCACCGGCTACGTCAACGGCGCCATGGACGGTTACACCAGCACTCCGTTGACCAGGCTGGGGACCAAAGCCGCGATGCGCAGACCCGCCGCGCTGGCGGACGCCGACGAGTACGCATCCGACCGGTTCACGGACCTTGTCGGGAATCTGAAAATGGACGACCCGAAGCTGTTCTCCGGTACCAACCCGGACCCGCAGGGCCTGGTCGCCCGGGGATGCTACCTCCGGTTCGGGGACACAGTGGCGACGATCGTGGTGCAGGCGCCACCGAAGGTGCCACTCGCGCCGTTCGAGCAGACAGTCGCGCTCCAGGCCCAGTTGCTCTCCTGAACACCAAGAAGTGCCCTGGTACGGATTTGAAAACCCTCAGCGTGCGAGCCCCGATGGTGCCGAGGAATGACACCCGATGCCGCGTCCTCCCTGGTCACGCCGCCCTTCAGTCCGGCTGATGTCGGCCTGTACCGCGTGATTACAGGTCCCTCGACCGGGTCGGCCCTAAGCCCGGTCGGACCCGATCGCACCCGGACTCGATCGCACCCGGAGCCGATCCACCTCGGACGCGATCCCCCCGACCAACAACTCGCGCGCCCGCTCAACCGAATATGTCCCGCCGAGCCAACGCCCGCTGAGGCCCTCCAGCAACGCCGTCAGTCGCTCCGCCGCGCCCAACGCCGCCGCCGACGGCGTACCCGGCACCACATCGGCGATCAGCTCGGACACTTCCTGCGCCCACTTCTGGTTTGCCATGGCCAGGTCCTCGCGCAACGACTCGTCGAAGACCGCGCTCGCGCGTAGTTCCCCCCACGCGGTGCTGTTCTCCCGTACCATCGGAATATCTTGGAGCTCCAATAGCAGACTTTGCTCCAACTCCGCCCGGGGATCCAGCGGGGCTGCACCCGCGTCCCGCTCGGTGGTGTAGCGATCAGCCCGGTCGTTGATGAACCCCAGGGTCGCCCGCAACACGCCGGTTCGATCCTTGAAGTGGTAGTAGATGAGCCCCGTCGACACCCCGGCCTCGGCTGCCAACTCCTCGACGCGGAGCCCGCGAACCCCCCGTCGGGCGACAAGACGCGCGGCGGCTTCCATGATTGTGGTGCGACGGTCGGACACAGACGGACACCCTAGTGGCAGGTCCCACACCACGGACACCATCCGCCTCGCCCCGCCAGCGATGTCGGACCCCGTCGTGACGCTCCACGCCATGCACGCCTCAGGGAAATTCACCGTGACGCCCTTGTCTACAGGGCGGCATCGAACAGGCGTGAGCCACCTGGCACCGCGCGATCGACACCATGGACGACGTCCAGTGCGCCCACACCCGCAAGGCCGCCCAACGGCGCGGGGCGAGTCGCACCCGTACCGCGCCCGCGGCCTGCGCTGCGCAGCCGAACTCGACGAACGCGCTGCGACCACGGTTGCAACGATGACCTTTCGAGCGGTACAGGACGGGGGCGAAGGGCGCCGGCACTGACGCCCGGATGTGCCCGCGTCGTTCTACTGATCCCGGTGGGCGCGCTGTTCGCGGACGGCGCGTGCGTATCCGGGACACCGAATGGCACCACCGAGCGCGATCGTCGCCATCTTGACTGAATGTTCAGTCAAGATGAGAATGTGGGCCAACCGCGACACTCGTCGCAGAAGAGGAGAACGTCGTGGAGAACGTGTCGAAGGCACCCGACGTCCATGGTGCCGAGCAGTACGCAGGCGCCGGGCGGTCCGAACGTGCCGAGCAGTATGAACTGATCACTTCCCTCGGCGCGTCGCTCGGGTCGCCGCTGCGCTCCGAGCCCTCGGCGCGCGGGTCGTTGCGGGTCGCGCTCGTGCAGATGCGGTGGCACAAGGACCCGGACGAGCACCTGGCCGCGCTGCGCGCCGGGGTACGACTCGCCGCCGTGCAGGGCGCGCGAGTGGTCTGCCTGCCGGAGCTGACCCTCAGCCCGTACTTCGCCGCCGACGACAAGCTGGTGGCCGCTTCGGGGCGTTGGCAGGAGGACCCTGCGGACGGCCCCACCGCGACGCTCGCCCGCGAACTCGCCGCCGAGCACGACGTCTTCGTGCACGCTTCGCTGTACGAGCGGTCCGCCGAGCCGACCGCCGACGGTCTCGGCTGGAACACCGCGATCTGCGCCGCGCCCGACGGCGGGCAGGTCGCGCGGACCCGCAAGCTGCACATCCCGGCGTTCGAGGGTTACCGCGAAGACCTGTGCTTCCGCCCCGGCGACACCGGGACCCCGGTGGCCACCATCGAGGGTGTCGGCTTCGGCTTCCCCACCTGCTGGGACGAGTGGTTCCCCGAACTGTCCCGGACCTACTCGGTCGAGGGCGCCGATATACTCGTCTTCCCCACCGCGATCGGCTCCGAGGTCGGCCTCCCCGACTTCGACTCGCAGCCCATCTGGGAGCATGTGATCACCGCCAACGGCATCACCGGCGCGCTGTTCATGGTCGTCCCGAACCGCGTCGACGAGGAGGGCGACATGACCTTCTACGGCTCGTCATTCATCTCCGACCCGTACGGCAGGGTGCTCGTGCGCGCCCCACGTGACAGGCCCGCCGTCCTGGTCGCCGACCTCGACCTGGACCAGCGGCGCGACTGGCTCCAGTTCGGGCTGATGAGCACCCGTCGCCCGGAACTCTACGGAGCGGGGCCGCTGGTGCGGCCGCTGCCCGCCGCACGCTGACCGCATCGAACCGAACCATCGCACTGAACCGAACGATCGCGACGGCTGACCGGACGCGCGCTGCCAGGGGCGGGCCTTCGGGCCCGCCCCTTCCGCGTGCGCGCACACTCCCGTCCCGCGAGCCGGAACGCGAACGGCCGAGAGCGTGGGGGCAGTCGTCGTCGACCACTCCCACGCCCTCGGCACGATGTTCCTCAGGACACCGTTACAGGCAACGACGGAGACGGTTCACGGTCCGCCGCCACCAACGCCCGCCGTGCGTCGCCGATCCCGCGCGGATCCCAGCCCGGCCGGGGCACCGACGCCAACAGCAGCTTGGTGTAGGCGTGTTCCGGATTGCCCAGCACCTCGGCCGTCCCCCCGGATTCCACCACCCGCCCGGCCCGCATCACGATGACGTCGTCGGTGACACAGCGCACCACGGCCAGGTCGTGCGTGATGAACAGATATGCGATCCCGGTGCTCTCACGAATGTCGGCCAGCAGGTTGAGGATCTGCGCCTGTACCGACACGTCCAGCGCGGCGACCGCCTCGTCGAGCACGAGCACCGACGGTTCGACCGCCAACGCGCGGGCGATCGCCACCCGTTGGCGCTGCCCCCCGGACAGCTGCCTCGGCAGCGCCTCGGCGGCACGCCCGGCGAGACCGACCTGGTCGAGGAGTTCGCCGATACGCTTGGAATGGTCGATGTCGGGGAAGTGCAGGCGCAGCGTCTCGCGCAGCACCGCCTCGACACTCGTGCGCGGATCGAGCGACAGGTAGGGGTCCTGGAAGACCATCTGGATCTCGCGGGCCTGCGTCAGCCGCCCGGCGCGACCGCGCGCACGGTCGTTCTGGTCGCGGCCACGCACCCGCACGCTCCCGCAGTCGGCGCGCTCCAGGCCCACGATGATCCGGGCGGTGGTGGTCTTGCCGGAGCCGGACTCGCCGACGATGCCGAGCGAGCCGCCCGGCGGCAGCGTGAACGAGACGTCGTCCACCGCGCGCACGGCCGCGAACGAGCGACACAGACCGCTGACTTCGAGCAGATTCTCAGGCATCGACGGTTGTTCCTTCGAGCCGGTCGCTGTGCTGGCACGCGGTCAGGTGGGTCGGCTCGTCGCGGACCGGCAGCTGCGGCGGGCGCTGCTCGGTGCAAATGTCGGTGGCGAACGCGCACCTGGGCGCGAACGGACAACCCGTCAGTTCCACGCGCGTGTCCGGCGGTTGGCCCTCGATCGCGGCCAATCTGCCCAGCGGTGCGTCCAGACTCGGCATCGAACCGAGCAGGGCGGCGGTATAGGGGTGGCGTGGTCGGGCGAACAGGGCCTCGGCCGGACCGGTCTCGACGATCCGACCGGCGTACATCACGTACACACGGTCGCTGATCGCCGCCGCCAAGCCGAGGTCGTGGGTGACGAACAACATCCCGGTGTCGAAGCGTTCGCGCAGATCTGCGAGCAGCGCGACCACCTCGGCCTGCGTGGTTACGTCGAGCGCAGTGGTCGGCTCGTCCGCGAGCAGCAGCGCGGGGCCGCCCATCAGAGACGCCGCGATCATCACCCGCTGGAGCATGCCGCCGGAGAGCTGCCCCGGGTACAGACGTAGCGTCGCGCCGGTGAGGCCGACCGCCTCCAGGAGTTCGACCGCGCGTGCGTCGGCGTCGGCGCGGTTCAGGACCTTGTTCAAGCGCACGCTCTCGGTAAGGAAGTCGCCGATCCGGCGCAGCGGGTTGATTGCCGCGCGCGGGTCCTGGAAGATCATCGCGGCGGTGCGGGTTCGCAGTTCGCGTACCTGACGCGAGGTCATGGTCAGCACGTCCTCGCCGCCCACGCGCACCGCGCCCTCGGTGAGGGCGCCGCGCGGCAGCAGTCCGAGCACGGTGCGCGAGGTCAGCGTCTTGCCGGAGCCGGACTCGCCGACCAGTGCGACGGTCTCGCGGCGGCCGACGGTCAGGTCGACGCCGTCCAGGACAGGGCGCGCGGTGCCGGGCAGGCTCAGCCGCAGCGCCTCGATTTCGAGGATGTTCATCGGTCCCTCCTGGCGACTCGGTCGGCCCAACGTTCGCCGATGACGTTGACGGCGACGACGGTCAGCATGATTGCGACGCACGGGAGGATCGCGGAGAGCGGATAGCCACTCATGATCGCGGACTTGCCGTCGAAGACCATTCGGCCCCAGTCCGGGGTAAGGGCGGGGACGCCCATGCCCAGGAAGGACAACCCGGCCAGGTCGATCAGCGCGTAACCGAAGTTCACGGTGGACTGGGCCAGCACGACCGGCGCGATGTTGGGGATTACGTGCCGTACGCAGACCTGGAATCCGGAATGGCCCTGCACCTGGTAGGCGGAGACGTACGGCCGCTTGCGTTCGGCCATCACCAGCGAGCGGGTCAACCGGCTGGCATAGGGGAAGTACGCGATCGACAGCGCGACCACCGGCGGCATCAGACCCTCGCCGGCGACCGCGACGAACAGGATGGCCAGCAGCAAGCCGGGGAAGGCGAGGGCGAGTTCGGCGCTTCGGGAGAGCAGTGAGTCGAGCCACCCGCCGCGCCACGCGGCGGTGACGCCGACGGCGACGCCCGCGAGAGTGGAGAAGACGACGACGCCGAGCGGTCCCAGGAGCGAGGCGCGGGCCCCGACGATCAGGCGGGAGAACGTGTCGCGTCCGGCGGAGTCGACGCCCAGGAAGTGGTCCCCGGAGGGCCCGGCGAGGGCGTTGCCCAGGTCGATCTCGTTGACGTCGTACGGTGCGATCCACGGCGCGAGCACCGCCAGGACGAGGATCACACCGACGAAGCCGAGGCTGATCAGGTAGAGCGGGGCGCGGACGGCGCGGATCCGGGCCAGGCCTGGTCGGCGCACGATGGTCATGGTCATACGGTCGCCCTCGTTCCGAGGGTGATCCGGGGGTCGACCAGCGGCAGGATCAGGTCGACGATGAGGTTCACGGTCATGAACAGGCCGATGATGATGAGGGATATCGCCTGAACGACAGGGAAGTCCTTGGTAGTTCCGGCCAGTTCGAGGAGCTGGCCGATGCCGCCGACGCTGAACGCGGACTCCACCAGGACGGTGCACACCAGCAGCGTGGAGACGATCAAGCCGCCGGTGGTCAGTACGATGCCGAGCGCGTTGCGGAAGACGTGCCTGCGGATGACGGCTTGTTCGGACAGGCCGCGACTACGTGCCACGACGACGTGTTCGCCGTCGAGGGCCTCCAACATCGCGCTGCGGGTGACCCGGGCGAGCATGCCCACCAGGTACAGGGCGAGCGCGACGGCGGGCAGCGTCAGGTGCCACACCATCTGCCCGAGGCCCTCGCCGCTGCCGCTCCCGCTGCTGGGGAACCACCCCAACTTCACCGAGAACAGCCCCTGGAGCAGGATCGCCGCGACGAAGGACGGCGTGCCGACGGCGAAGGTGGTGCCGACCAGGAGGGTCGAGTCGACCGCGCCGCCGCGCACCGCGCCGATCCAGCCGAGCAGCAGTCCGAAGAAGATCACCAGGACCAGGGCCATCAGCACCAGGAGCAGCGTGATGGGGAGCCGGTTGCACAGCAACTCGGAGACTTCGACCCGGTATTGCACCGAGCGCCCGAAGTCGCCGTGCAGGATCTGGCCGAGCCAGCGGGTGTACTGCTCGAAGAAGGGGTCGTCGAGGTGGTAGTGGTGGTTGATGGCCTCCAGCGCGGCCGGTGAGGCGGAGCGGCCCGAGAGCAGGAAGCTCGCCGGGTTGCCGGGCGCCAGGTACATCGCGCCGAACACCAAAAACGACGCGGCGAACAGGGTCAGTGCCATCTCGACCAGCCGGTGGAGGGCGAATCTCGCGAAGTTCACTGTGCCGCTCCCACATCGGCGGCCCACGGGTAGTACATGTACGCGATGCTGGTCGGTGCCCCGGTGATGCGCTTGTTCAGGAACACCGTGCTCGGCCACTCCGCGACCGGCATCCACAACACGTCATCGGTTGCCTTGCGTTGGAGTTGCGCCACGATGGCGAAGCGCTCAGCCGGGTCGTAGGTGGTGGTGGCACGGCTGACCAGTTCGTCGTATTCGGGGTCGCTGTATTCCGCGAAGTTCTGGTATTCGCCGGTCTCGAAATCGGCCAGCAGGTCGAAGGGGTCCTTCATGGACAGGTAGAAGGTCTCTGGGAACATGTCGATCCCCGCACGCGCGGACGGGTCGGTGAACAATGCAGAGAAGGCGTCCGGGGCGATCGTCTTGAGCTTGACGTTCAACCCGATCCTCGACCCGGCGGCCTGGACCGCACTGGCCAGGAGGGCGACGTCGAGGCCGACTGGGCTGGTGGCGACGGTGACCGTGGCACCCTCGGCCCCGGCCTCGCGGATCAGTCGCTTCGCCTCCTCCAGGTTCTGCGTACCGGGCCCGAGGTCGTCGAGCGCGGCCTTGCGCACGGCCTCGGGCGCGGCATCCCACGCGGCGCGCGGGGTCAGCGAGTTGGTGGCCGTGCCGCTGCCGGCAAGGGCCGTGTTCACGAAGCCCGGTCGGTCCAGCGCCATGGACAGCGCGCGGCGCACCCGCACGTCGCCGAGCGTGCCCTTCATGTTGGTCACGTTCACGTTGACGGTGCTCAGGCCCTCGCCGAAGTACAGCTTCCCAACGCCGCTGTCGCGCAGCCGCCGGTAGCTCTCGGTCGGGACCAGGAAGCTGCCGTCGACCTCGCCGCGCAACATCGCGTTGGTGCGCGCGGAGGAGTCGACGAGGAAAAGGAACTTCACGTGCTTCGCCTTGGCCTTGGTGCCCCAGTAGTCGTCGAAGCGATCGAGTTGCAGGTACTGGCCCTTGTCCCACTTGCCAAGCTCGAACGGCCCGGTGCAGCCCAGGTTTCCGGTGACCCCGTAGCTGTCACCGGCCGCCTCGACCGTCTTGGCGCTGACCACGACGCCCGCGGCCGTGGCCATGTACTGCGGGAACTGGGCGTCAGGCTGCTTGAGCTTGACGGTGACCTGGAGCGGTCCGGTCGCGGTCACCGAGTCGACGTGCCGGAACGCACTCTCCCACGAGGACGCCAGTTCGGGGTCCAGCTGGCGGGTCAGGCTGAAGACGACGTCTTCGGCCGTCATCACGTTGCCGTCGTGGAAACGTACGCCCGGCCGCAGGTCGTAGACCCACGTGGTCGGGTCGGGATTGCTCTCGCGCTCAGCCAGGCCCGGTTCCTTCGTCAGTTGCGGGGTCCACCGCATCAGGCTTTCGCAGACGTTGGCCAACACCGTGTTCTGCGGATAGTCGAACGCGGAGATGTAGTCCAGCGTCAACGGTTCGGCGTACAGCGACCACGTGAACGAATCGATCCCGGCCTTGGCGGGCGGGGTGTTCGCCGACAACTGGTAGTCGCCCGCCCGGCTCGCGGCGTCGAGCCGGGGCGGCCCCGAGCAGGCGGCGACCAGTGTGAGCGCCGCGAGGACGGCCGCGGGCGCGGCGATCCTGCGCAGCGGCCGGGCGGCGCGGAGGGCGCGGGGTGCGGCGGTGGGCATCAGCGGTTCCTTTCTGGTCACGGTGGGGTGAGGGCACCGGACGGGCCCGGTGTCGCGGGCGGTTGCCGGCCGGGGCACGGACCCGTGAACCCCACGGCGCCGGTGCGGTCGGCGCCGTGGGGGCGATGCGGATCCGGTCAGGAACCGGCGGCCGGGACCTGCGGAATCTGCTGGGTGATGCAGTGCACGCCGCCGCCGCCGTACGCGATCACGCGGGCGCGGACGCCTACCACCTTGCGGTCGGGGTACGCCGAGGCGATCAACTCCAACGCGGCGGCGTCCTGCGGCAGGTCGGCGACCGGGACGACCACGCCACCATTGGCGATGTAGTAGTTGAGGTAGCCGACCTCGACCTCCTCGCCGTCGAGTTCGACGGTCACGGTCTGCGGGAGCTCGACGATCTCCAGGGTGCGACCGCGTGCGTCGGTCGTGGCCTCCAGGACGGCCCGGTTCGCGCGGGCGCGGGCGTAGTCCGGGTGCTCGGGGTCGCCGGGCAGTTGGATGACGACCTTGCCCGGCGCGGCGAACGCGCAGACGCCGTCGACGTGGCCGTCGGTTTCGATGTCCTCCAGACCGCCGTACGGCAGCCAGATCACCTTGGTGACGCCGAGCTTGGCCTTGAGCTCGGCCTCGATCTGTTCGCGGGTCAGGCCCGGGTTGCGGTTGGGGTGCAGCAGGCACTGCTCGGTGGTGATCAGCGTGCCCTCGCCGTCGACGGTGATCGCGCCGCCTTCGAGGACCATCTCGGAGGCGATCCGCCGGTCGCCGGAACGTTCCAGGAGCAGCGCGCTGATCCGGTCGTCGGCGTCGTAGGGGTGGTGTTTGCCGCCCCACGCGTTGAAGCGGAAGTCCACACCGGCGCGGTTGCCGTCCTCGTCAAGGACGAAGATCGGTCCCGAGTCGCGGAACCAGGCGTCGTCGATGGGCAGTTCGACCACCCCGACACCGTCCCCGCACAGCGCGCGGGCCTCGTCGCCCTGGCCCGGGTTGGCTACCATGGTCACCGGCTCGAACTCGGAGATGGCTCGGGCCACGCCCGCGTACTCACGCTTGGCCTCTTCGAAGACGGCGTCCCACAAGTCGGGTCGGGTCGGCCAGGCCATCAAGCAGCCTTCGTGCGTGGTCCACTCGGCCGGCATCCGGAAACTCATGGTGCTCTCTCTTCATGATGGTGACTCTGAGGTGACGACGCGACGATGTGACGGGTCGTACGGGGAGGGTGGTTCGGGTATGCCCCGCCGGGCCGGGCCCCGACCGTTCGGGGCCCGGCGGGTGGGCGGCTCGTGCCGTGGCCGGGAACGGGCCAGCGGTCCCGGCCACGGCACTAGAGGCGCGGTTCCTGCATCGTCGAGCAGTGGATTCCGCCACCGCCGACCGCGATGCGGTCGATGTCGAGCTGGACGACCGTGCGGCCGGGAAAGGCACCGGCGAGGCCCTGCGCGCCGTGGGCTGCCAGCACCGCGGCGGTGTCGCGGGTCCACAGGTCGTTGACCGGGATCGAGTCGATCACTGTCACCGTCGAGCCGCATCGGGTCCGCGCGGTGGCCGCCGGGATCGCGTCCGGCGCGCACATCACGACCGGCTCGAAGCGGGCGACGGT
The DNA here is from genome assembly GCF_057291755.1 of Kitasatospora sp. UYEF31. Lineage (NCBI taxonomy): Bacteria > Bacillati > Actinomycetota > Actinomycetes > Kitasatosporales > Streptomycetaceae > Kitasatospora > Kitasatospora sp. UYEF31. Next base: position 40,898 of record NZ_JBXAWK010000033.1, on the reverse strand, counting down.
CCGGGCGATCAGCGCGACGTCGTCCTGTACGCCGCGCAGGTCCGATCCCCAGATGGGCTCGCTGGCCGGCCAGGCCATCCAGGTCCGAAGGTGCGGGACGTCGTCAGCCGGGACCCGGAAGCTGCCGGCGGCGAGGGCGGAGGTGCCCGCAACGGCCGACGGTGCGGCGGCGAGCTGTGAGCCCAGGGCTGCGACGCCAAGGACGCCCGCCCCCAGGACAGTTCGGCGAGCCGGCCCAGGGGTTGCGGGGTCGGAGGGGTGCGGAGTCGCGTCGCCGAATGTGTCGCGCATGTCTGACTCTCCGGATCGGGCGTCGCTTTGCCGTGACCGCGACACTGGACGAGGGGCTGCGGGGATCCGGGTCCGAACGATCGGACGATGGGGTCCCCCGGGTGGTCGGCGGTCACCACCCGCTGTGTGGTCGACGCAGGGAGGTGATTCGGCGCGGGGTGTTTCCCTCAGCGTGACATTGACTGAAGACTCAGTCAAGATATTTAGTATGGAACGTTCGCCGGAAATTCGGGTGGGTGTGGTGGTGGGTGACACGGGGCTTGTGGGCGGCGGGGCAGGGTGTGCGTCACCCCGGGCAGCCAGACGACTTCGGCCGTCGGGAAGGCATCGCGCAACGCCTGCCGCAGGCCGACCACGGCCGCCGACTCGCTGACCGGAAAATACGCCAGGTCGACCGGGAACACCTCAGCGTCGTAGCCCGCCTGCGCGACCTCGTGCCCCGCTTCGTCACAGACGTCGACCCGCCAACTGCCGTACCCTTCGATCCCGAAGGAGACGTACGCACGGCCGGGCCGCTGCCGGACTGCCGGAACCGTCCGGCCGTACTTCGGGCGGTGTCGCGGTCGGTGCGGTGTGCGCGACCCCTTGCGTGTCGGACATGTCATGTCCCCCGCAGCTCGGCTGACGGCACGTTACGTCTCCGGGTGTCTGTCTGCGTCCGGATGCGCGGCTCCCCGGACACGGCCCGTCGGCGGTGGCCAAAAACGGTCCGCGCGAATCCGGCGGAACTTCAAATACCTGGAATGCTCCGGGGGTACGAACTCCGTTGGGCATTGTTTGCGCAGGTCATAGCCGAGAAGGTGACGGCAACAGGTGTTGCTCACCGTTCTCCAGACTGCTGGCCGGGTGCGTTGAGGCGTGTCAGCTGCTCGCGCCAATACAGCGGCGTGCAGATCCCGGTGTCGGTAGAAGAGGGTCCGGTCGACGTCGGTCCGCCGGGCGATGGCGGACATGCCGATCTCCTCCCCTGCGGCAACCGCCTGGGAGAGCGCAACGGTCACCTTCTGACAGCGCGCAAGGCCGTGGGCCTACCGGGCCGCGGTGATACCGGCGGTCGGGTCGGTCATGGGCGCTCCAGTCGAAGGTCGGGCGGCCGGACGGTCGACATGCCGAGTGTGGTGATGCGCCGGGACCGTCGAGGTGACGCAGATCACTGCCCGGACGCTTCGGGTCGGGCATGCGTGATCATGACCGGATGAAGACTCGTTTCGTTGGCATCGCTGAGCTCGTCGAAGCCCCGGCCACCCCCGGACGGTGGGACGCGGTGCCCGCGTCGTCGACGAGCGTCACTGGAGCGGGTCGCCCGACGGCAGAGGCCGACGGACCACCACCGGCGGCGAGGAAGTTCACCCCGCCCCGTCACCAGGAACCTCTCGGACCGGAGGCCGGGCCTCGCAAAGCCGTGCTCAACCGGGTGGCAGCCGCCCGGGTCGCAGTGGGCCGGCGCCCGTTGTCGGTCTATGACGAACTCACCCGAACCCGTCCCTTCACCGCCCGCCCTGAAAGCTGAGGACCCACGTTGAGTGAGCTGATCGGCGACCGGATCCGCACCACGGCCACCAGGCGCGGGCTGCCCCACCTGGCCGGGGGGGGGCCGGGCGAGTTCGCCCACCGGGCCGAGGAGGGCAAGCTCGGCTATCTGGATTTGCTCGACCTGGTGCTGTCTGAGGAACTCGCCGTCCGGGACGACCGCAGGTTCCGCCGGGCCCTGCTGTTCTCCAATCCGCACCAGGGCACTCGTCTTCTGCCTGGACCGCAGGGCCCAGGCGCCCAGCTTCTCCAAGCTGAGCCCACGGTCCTCTCAGGCAAGCCGTTCGAGGCTGAGCCCACGGTCCTCTCAGGCAAGCCGTTCGAGGCTGAGCCCACGGTCCTCTCAGGCAAGCCGTTCGAGGATCAGCTCACGCACCCGCGCCGCGTCCGCCTGGCCGCGGGTCGCCTTCATGACCTGGCCGATCAGCGCGCCGACCGGGCCGAGGTTGCCGGCCTTGATCTTCTCGACGGCGGCCGGCTGGGAAGCCATCGCCTCCTCGATCGCGACGAGCAGCGGGCCGTCGTCGGAGACGACCTTCAGGCCGCGCTTCTCGACGACCTCGTCCGGCGAGCCCTCGCCGGCGAGCACGCCGTCGATGACCTGGCGGGCCAGCTTGTCGTTCAGCTCCTTGGACTTGACCATCGCCGCGACCCGCGCCACCTGCGCCGGAGTGATGGGGAGTTCGGAGATTTCCACATCCTTCTCGTTCGCGTTGCGGGCCAGCTCGCCGAGCCACCACTTGCGGGCGGCTTCGGAGTCGGCGCCCTCGTCGATCGTCGCGATGATCGAGTCCAGCGCACCGGCGTTGACGATCGACTGCATGTCGAACGTGCTGATGCTCCAGTCCGCCATCAGGCGGGCCCGGCGCAGCTTCGGGAGCTCCGGGAGCGTGGCGCGCAGCTCTTCGACGTACTCGCGGGACGGCGCGATGGGGACCAGGTCGGGCTCCGGGAAGTACCGGTAGTCCTCGGCCTCCTCCTTGATCCGGCCGGCGCTGGTGCTGCCGTCCGTCTCGTGGAAGTGCCGGGTCTCCTGGAGGATCGTGCCGCCGTCGTCGAGGACGGTGGCGTGCCGCATGATCTCGTAGCGCGCGGCGCGTTCGACCGAGCGCAGGGAGTTGACGTTCTTCGTCTCAGACCGCGTGCCGGGCTTCTGCTGGCCCTTGGGCTTGAGCGAGAGGTTGACGTCGCAGCGCATCTGGCCGAGTTCCATGCGTGCTTCGGAGACACCCAACGCGCGGATGAGGTCGCGGAGTTCAGCGACGTAGGCCTTCGCGACTGCGGCGGCGAGATGCCCGGGGACCTCGATCATCTTGGTGACGATCTCGATCAGCGGGATGCCGGAGCGGTTGTAGTCGAGCAGCGAGTAGTCGGCACCGTGGATGCGACCCGTCGCGCCGCCCATGTGGGAGGACTTGCCGGTGTCCTCCTCCATGTGCGCGCGCTCGATCTCGATGCGGTACGTCACACCCTCGACCTCGACGTCGAGGTAGCCGTTGAAGGCGATGGGCTCGTCGTACTGCGAGGTCTGGAAGTTCTTCGGCATGTCCGGGTAGAAGTAGTTCTTCCGGGCGAAGCGGCACCACTCGGCGATCTCGCAGTTCAGTGCGAGGCCGATGCGGATGGCCGACTCGACGCCGATCTCGTTGACCACCGGCAGCGCGCCGGGCATGCCCAGACAGACCGGGCAGACCTGACTGTTGGGCGCGGCACCGAACTCGGTGGCGCAGCCGCAGAACATCTTGGTGTTGGTGCCCAGTTCGACGTGGACCTCAAGGCCCATGACGGGGGCGTACTTCTCCAGGGCGTCCTCGTAGGACACCAGACCATCGATGCTCACAGGAAGTGCAACTCCTTCAATACTCGGGTCAGGGCGACAAGCCAGTTCTGATATTCAGGAACCTGGCCCAAACACTTCAGGTCGATATCGGCGCCGATACGTTCAAACAATGCTTGCGAAGCGTTGCATCCCGTGACCAATGACAAAGACTTCTTTGCATCGGGGAGGCGCTCGACCTGCTTCACATGAGGCGGTAATAAATCGGGATCACAGGTTTTCAGACGGGCGAAGGCCTTCGGATCACAAAGCATCCACGCTTCGGTCTCCTTAGGCCGCTGACAATCCACGGCCCAGCAGACAAGTGTCACCTCGAACTCAGTGTCGAATGAGTCGAATGAGTCGAATGAGTCGAGACACAGTGCCTGGACCGCCCGTTCCAGGAGCGGAGCGAGGAACCACTCGTCGGACGGACCTTCGCAAACGAAGGCACCCACCAGGGAGCGCATCAGTCCGAATACCTTCGGCCGACCCGGAACCGTTCCAGCTCGGACGGCGACACCACGCGTCCGCTTTCACCCGGTGCCGGACGCTCGCCAGGAGCGAGGATTCGGCGTGCCCGGGTCACCCGGTCAGCGTGTTTTCCCTTGACCCGGGATACGGCGTCCAGGAAGACGATCTCCTGCGGCGGTACGGAATCGAGCACCACTGGGGAGTGACTGGTGATCAGAATCTGCCGGAGCGGTTCTTCCGGCCCGTCTTCGGCCGGATCGGTTGCGGCGGCACGCATCATGGCGAGGAGATCCCGCAGGCGCTCCGGGTAGAGGCCGTTCTCGGGTTCTTCGATGATGAGCGATCCGAGCTGTTTGGGTTCCCGGAGTGCCGCTACAAGGGCGAGCGCCCGCAAAGTGCCACCTGAAGCCACGTCCGCGGGAAACGGTGGTTCATCCCGCGCTGTGAATCTGATCCACCGGTCACCACGTTCCTCGTCGTTGACCACCTCGACCGAAGTCAGGCCGTCCACCAGGCGTATCAAGTCCGCACGGATTCCGGCGAACACGGCTGCACCGACCTGACGCCCGTCACCTACCCGGCGTCCCGTGTCCGCCAGGTAGGCCAGGAAGCCGGGAAGATCCGAACCGTCGGACCCCAGAATTCCAAAGCTGTTGATGTCCGAGGGACGGCGGAGCGCGTCTTCGTTGAGCTGCAGGACCTTCGTCATGCAGAAAGGAAGTTGATTCGCAGAGGAACCCACACCCAGCAACGGCTCGTCAGATTCTGAGATCCGCCGAAAGCCGCCGTGGCGGAAGTGCTTGACGACCGGTTCCGAACGCTGCTCCGGCGTGCCCGTCCCGGCATCCTCCTCGTTCTGTTCTTCGCCCGTCCATGGAGCGACAACGGCCGCACGCCACTTAGAGTCCGCCTGAACGAGGTCAAACCACGAATCTCGGGATGAAGGAATCGGGATCAGCGATTCCTCAAGAATGGTCAGTCCTCGTGCACTGCGACCCACCACGATCTCGTACCGCCACCGGCTCGGATGACCTGGATCCAGGCTGTTCACATCGCCGGATCCACGTGCGTCTGCGAGATATTCGGCAGCGAACCGCATCTGCTCAACTTGACTTCCGTCACCGTGTTGCCGGAAAAGCCAGCTGATCCGTCCACGTCCCGACGCAGCAGCCGCAAAGAGGTTTCCGTTTCCCAATTCGGCCAAGAAGCGGATTGCGTCTACAAGATTGGATTTACCGCCCGCGTTCGCCCCGATCACCGCAGTAAACGGACGCAGGTCCAACGCGAAGTCATCGAACGACTTGTACCCGTCGATCTCAATCCGTGTGATCACAACCGCACCTCCTTCCGAAACGGATACCCGCAGGCCGTCCCCGTCGACAAGACAGGGACGGCCCGGCCGCAGCCACTACGCGTCGATCTCCAGCAGCTCGTTCTGCTCTTCCTTGAGCGACCTGATCAGCAGCGCGAAGCCGGTGACCACCGCGACGCCGGAGATCACCGCGTCGACCAGCTCAAGGTGGTCGCCCTTGCCGCGGGCCTCCTTGATCTGCTTCATCGCGCCGTACGCGCCGAACAACTGCATGCCCAGGCCGAGGAACTTGCCGGCCGTGCTCTTGGGCGTCTTCTTCTTCTTCTTGGCCATCGCGCTGTCTCCTTTAACGAATTCTACGAACGTCAGAGGGCCGGTGCCTGGTCGAGCAGCGGTGCGCCCCACCGGTCGAGGAAGCCGGCCTCGACGGCCGCGCCGACCTTGTACAGCCGGTCGTCGGCCATCGCCGGGGCGATGATCTGCAGGCCCACGGGCAGGCCGTCCTCCGGTGCGAGACCGCAGGGCAGCGACATGGCCGCGTTGCCCGACAGGTTCGACGGGATGGTGCACAGGTCCGCGAGGTACATCGCCATCGGGTCGTCGGCGCGCTCGCCGATCGGGAACGCCGTGGTGGGTGTGGTGGGCGAGATGAGCACGTCCACCTGGCCGAAGGCTGCGTCGAAGTCGCGCGTGATGAGCGTGCGGACCTTCTGCGCAGAGCCGTAGTAGGCGTCGTAGTAGCCCGAGGAGAGGGCGTACGTGCCGAGCATGATGCGGCGCTTGACCTCGGGGCCGAAACCGGCCTCGCGGGTGAGCGACATGACCTGCTCGGCCGAGTTCTCGCCGTCGTCGCCGACACGCAGGCCGAAGCGCATCGCGTCGAAGCGGGCCAGGTTGGACGAGGCCTCGGACGGGGCGATGAGGTAGTACGCGGGCAGGGCGTACGTGAAGTTCGGGCAGGAGACCTCGACGATCTCCGCGCCGAGTCCACGCAGCAGTTCCACGGAGTCGTTGAACCGCTCCATGACTCCGGCCTGGTAGCCCTCGCCGCCGAACTCCTTGACGATGCCGATGCGCAGGCCGCGGACGTTGCCGTTGCGGGCCGCCTCGACGACCGCCGGGACCGGCGCGTTGATGGACGTGGAGTCCATCGGGTCGTAGCCGGCGATGGCCTCGTGCAGCAGGGCCGCGTCCAGGACCGTACGGGCGCAGGGGCCGCCCTGGTCGAGGGAGGACGAGAAGGCGATCAGGCCGTAGCGGGAGACCGCGCCGTACGTCGGCTTGACGCCGACGGTGCCGGTGACGGACGCCGGCTGGCGGATGGAGCCGCCGGTGTCGGTGCCGATCGCCAGGGGCGCCTCGTAGGCGGCGAGCGCGGCGGCCGAACCGCCGCCGGAGCCGCCGGGGATGCGGGTGAGGTCCCACGGGTTGCCCGTCGGGCCGTACGCGCTGTTCTCGGTGGACGACCCCATGGCGAACTCGTCCATGTTGGTCTTGCCGAGGATGACGAGGTCGGCCTGCTTGAGGCGGGCGGTCAGCGTCGCGTCGTACGGCGGCTTCCACCCCTCGAGGATCTTCGATCCGCAGGTGGTGGGGACGCCCTTCATCGTGAAGACGTCCTTGAGCGCGAGCGGGACACCGGCCAGCGGGCCGAGCGCCTCCCCCTTAGCGCGCTTGGCGTCGACGCGCTTCGCGGTGGCGAGCGCACCCTCGGTGTCGACGTGCAGGAAGGCGTTGACCTTCTTGTCCACCGCGTCGATGCGGTCCAGGTGCGCCTGGGCGACCTCGACCGCGGAGACGTCACCTGAGGCGATCTTCGCAGCGGTGTCCGCTGCGGTCATCCGGATGATCTGTGTTTCATTCGAAGCAGAAGTCATGGGTGTTAGTCCTCCCCCAGGATCCGCGGTACGCGGAAACGCTGGTCCTCGACAGCCGGCGCACCGGACAGGGCCTGCTCCGGGGTCAGCCCCGGGCGGATCACGTCCGGCCGCATCACGTTGGTCAGCGGCAGGGGGTGCGACGTCGGCGGTACATCGGCTTCGGCGACCTCACTCACGCGGGCGACCGCGTTGATGATGGCGTCGAGCTGTCCGGCGAGGTGGTCGAGTTCCTCGGGGGCCAGCTCCAGCCGCGACAGCCGGGCGAGGTGGGCGACCTCCTCGCGCGTGATGCCAGGCATGCAGCGTTCCTTTGCTCAATTGCTTCGCGAAGCCCGTCCTACGCGATTCGTCCGTTCCGCACGAACCGCTTCGACCGTCGCCTTCGCTACGCGGCCGGACTCCGTCCGGCCCCCTTGCGGGGAGTAGGTGGTTGTCCCCATCCTATGGGCTGGTCTGCGGAGCACTCGCGTGGCTTTCGGGGTGGGGCCCGCGGGCGGCGCAGCGGGCCGCCGGGCCGCGCACCTCGCCCACCCGGTGGCGCAGCAGCCAGGCCGTGGCCTCGTCGCCCGGCAGCGCCTTTGACACCAGCCAGCCCTGGGCGGTGTCGCACCCCATGTCGCGCAGGCGTTCGTACGTGACGCGGTCCTCGACACCTTCGGCGACCACCCGCAGGCCCAGCGAATGGGCCAGGTCGATTGTCGACCGTACGATCGCCTCGTCTTCGGTGTCGTGCACCAGACGGGCCACGAAGGACCGGTCGATCTTGATCTCGCTCACCGGGATGTGCCGCAGGTGCACCAGCGACGAGTAGCCGGTCCCGAAGTCGTCCAGGGACAGCCGCACGCCCAGGACGCGCAGCGCGGCGAGGACCTCCGCCGCCCTGTTCGGTTCCTCGAGCAGGACCCGTTCGGTGATCTCCAGGGACAGCGACTGGGCCGGCACGCCGTGCCTGGCGAGGCGGGCGGCGATGGTGGTGGCGAACGCGGGGGCGTGGATGTCCCGGGCGGAGATGTTGACCGCGACGGGCACGTCCAGGCCCTCCTGGCGCCAGCGGCCCATCTGGGCCAGCGCCAGGTCGATGACGTAGCCGGTCAGCCGGGGCATCAGTCCGGTCTGTTCGGCGAGCTGGACGAACTCCTCAGGTGAGACGTAGCCGCGTTCGGGGTGCCGCCAACGCACGAGCGCCTCGCAGCCGTCCACCCGGCCGTCGGTGAAGGCCACCTTCGGCTGGTAGTGCAGTTCGACCTGCCCGGCGTCCAGCGCCCGGCGCAGGTCGCCGAGCAGCAGCAGCCGTTCCTTCGTGTTGTCGTCCCTGGCGGTCTCGTACACCTCGACGCCCCGCGCGGAGCGTTTGGCGAGGTACATCGCCACATCGGCGTGCTGGAGCAGGGACGGCACATCGTGGGCGTGGTCGGGGAACACCGCCAGGCCCGCGCAGGCTTCGGTGTCCAGCACCAGTTCGTCGAGTTCGAAGGGCTCCGCGAGGGCGTCCACCATCGTCTGGGCCACCCGCACCGCCGCGTCCTGGACGCACGCGGTGTCGGCGTCGACGTTGGCCCGGCCCCCCGTGGCGTTGCGGAAGACACCCAGCCATTCGACTCCGGACCGTTCCTCGGGCGAAGGGCCGGTCAGGAGTACGGCGAACTCGTCCGCGCCGAGCCGGGCGACCGTCGCCCCGGGCGGGGCCAGCCTGCACAGCCGCGCGCCCACCTGTTTCAGCAGCCGGTCCCCGGCGAGATGGCCGAGGGTGTCGTTGACCTGGTGGAACCGGTGCAGGTCCAGGACGACCAGGGCGACCTGGCCGCCCTGTGCGGACGCCTCGCCCAGCGCCTGCTCGGCCCGCTCGGTGAGCAGCCGACGGTTGGGCAGTTTGGTCAGCGGGTCGTGCCTGGACTGCTGCTCCTGGTCGATGACCGACAGGATGCTGCGGTGCGCCGCGTGCAGGGGGACCACGAACAGCGGCAGCATCCAGGGGTGGTCGTGGCAGACGACGGCGATCAGTGGGGCGAAGGCGAGGAACGCCCCTTGCGACACCAGGCGGGAGCGCATCTCGCGGCGGACGATCGTCCGCATCCGCACGCCCCGCCAGCTGGCCCGGACCATCCATCCTGAACTCTGGGTGACGGCGACCAGGACGACCCCCGCGACGACGACGGCCGGCAGGTCGGCCACGCCCAGCGCGCGGGAGGTGTGCGGGCCCGGGGCGATGCCGAAGGCGAGCAGGGCCGTCCCGGCGGCGAAGTACGCCAGGGCGTAGTTGCCGACTATGAAGCAGATCCGCCACCACGCCTCGCGGCGCAGCACGCCGGTGATGGTGACCGCGAGCGCCTGCCACAGGGCCCCCACCGGCCAGCCGTGCACGAGGGTGAGCGCAAAGCACAGGGCCACGGTGGGGGTGGCACCCGGGACGTAAATGCCACGTTTGGTCAGGCCGATGTGCAGCCCTTCGACGACGCACATGCCGAGGATCAGCCAGGGGCCGGTCTCGTCGGCCTTCGGCATTCCTTCGGTGACGAACGTGCGGACGAGGGTGCACACGAGGAGCAGCCCGCCGACGACAGCAACACCGACGGTGTGCCAGACGAAAGCCTGTGGACGTGCCACACGCGACAGGTCCGTCCTGCCGATACGGCGCATCCGTTTACCCCCTGGCAGCTGTCGCTGTCCGGGGGCGGCGCTTCCCCGAACAGTGGAAATCGTCCGGTGGCGGGCAGGGGTGCCCGGACGCGCACGGGACGGGCCGGACCCGCCGCGGTCCGGTGTCGTTCGGACACGTGAACACGACGGGTCCCGCCAGGGTAAGGCCCGGTGGACGGGCCGGGGAATCATCCCGGCCACTTTGAAACGGAACGGGCCATTCCGTTAGGGCTGAGGGCGACAACACGCTGACGGATAGTCAGCGACATTCGGGAGTCCCGTCCACCTCGGGCAAATCAGTCCTATTCGGCGATTTGTGCGGCCTCCCGCGCAGCCTGTTCGGCGACCCATTCGCGGGCCGCTTCCGGCCCCTTTTCGAGGAGTACGGAGAACCCTTCGTCGTCGAGGACGGGCAGCCCGAGGGAGAGCGCCTTGTCCGCCTTGGAGCCGGGGTTCCCGCCCACCACGACGAAGTCGGTCTTCTTCGACACCGATCCGGTGACCTTCGCGCCGAGTTGGAGGAGCGCTTCCTTGGAACCGTCCCTGGTGTGGTTCGCCAGGGTGCCGGTGACCACCACGGTCAGCCCGGTGAGCGGCCCGGGGCCGTCTTCCGCCCCCTCGTCGACGAACCGCACCCCGGCGACCCGCCACTTCTCGACGATCACCCGGTGCCAGTCTTCGGCGTACCACTCGACGATGGACTTCGCGACGATCGGGCCGACACCGTCGACCGCGGCGATCTCCTCCTCGGTGGCGGCGAACAGTCGGTCGAGGTCCCGGAAGTGCCGGGCGATCTCGCGGGCCGTGCTGTCGCTCACGTGCCTGATCGAGAGTGCTGTGATCACCCGGAAAAGCGGCTGTCGTTTCGCCTTTTCGAGATTGGCGAGAAGTGTCTCAACGAGCTTCTTCGGCTTCCCATCCTTGTTTGCGAAGAAAGTGACGATTTTCTCTTCGCCGGTCTTCGGGTCGATCTTAGGAAGACCGGAATCCTGCTCCCGGACGATCACCTTGATGGGGAGGAGCTGTTCGGCCGTCAGAGTGAACAGGCCGCCCTCGTCGGCCATCGGCGGGGTGGCCGGTTCCAGCGGCTGGGTCAGCGCGGTGGCCCCGACGTAGCCGATCCCTTCGATGTCGAAGGCCTTGCGTCCGGCCAGGAAGAACAGCCGCTCGCGCAGCTGTGCGGGGCAGTAGCGGGCGTTGGGGCAGCGCAGGTCGACGTCGGCCTCCTTCATCGCCCGCAGTTCCGTGCCGCAGTCCGGGCAGTTCGCCGGCATGACGAACTCGCGTTCGGAGCCGTCCCGCAGGTCGACCACCGGGCCGAGGATCTCCGGGATCACGTCACCGGCCTTGCGCAGCACCACCGTGTCGCCGATGAGCACACCCTTGGCCTTGACCACGTCCTGGTTGTGCAGGGTCGCCCGTTCGACCACCGAGCCGGCTACGGTCACCGGTTCCATCACCGCGTACGGGGTCACCCGCCCGGTCCGGCCGACGCCGACGACGATGTCCAGGAGCTTGGTGTTGACCTCCTCCGGGGGGTACTTCCAGGCGATCGCCCAGCGGGGCGCGCGGGAAGTCGAACCGAGCCGCCCCTGGAGGGGGATCTCGTCGACCTTGACTACGATGCCGTCGATCTCGTGTTCGACCGAGTGCCGGTTCGCGCCGAACTCCGCGATGAACTCCTCGACTTCGGCGAGCGTCTTGACCGTCTTGTTGTGCTTGGCGGTCGGCAGGCCCCAGGCCCGCAGTTTGTCGTAGGCGTGCGACTGGCAGTCGATGTCGAAGCCGCGGCGCGCGCCGATGCCGTGCACGACCATGTGCAGCGGCCGGGTCGCGGTGATCCGCGGGTCCTTCTGCCGCAGGCTGCCCGCGGCGGCGTTGCGCGGGTTGGCGAACGGCTGCTGGGGCAGGGCCCGCGTGCGCAGGTCCTTGGCCTTGAGCCCGACGTTCTCCTCTTCGGTCGCGGCGCGCGCGGCGACCAGGCCGGCGTTGAGCTCGGCGAACTTCTCCATCGGGAAGAACACCTCGCCGCGGACCTCCACAAGCGACGGGATGTCGTGCCCGCCGTCGTCGCGCAGCTCGTCGGGGATCTCGGCGATGGTCCGGACGTTCGCGGTGATGTCCTCGCCGACCCGCCCGTCGTCGCCACGGGTGGCGGCCCGGACGAGCCGCCCGTCCTCGTACAGCAGGTTGACCGCGAGGCCGTCGACCTTCAGCTCGCACAGGTAGTGGAACTCCTCGCCGATCTCCCGGCGCACCCGCTCGTCCCACTCGCGCAGTTCGTCCGGGTCGAAGGCTTTGTCGAGGCTGAGCATGCGCTCGACGTGCTCGACCTTCTCGAACGTGGTGTCGTACGAGCCGCCGACCTTCTGCGTCGGGGAGTCCGGCGTGCGCAGGGCCCCGTACTCCTCCTCGACCGCCTCAAGCTCGCGCATGAGCTTGTCGAACTCGCCGTCGCTGATGCTCGGCAGGTCCTTGACGTAGTACCGGAACCGGTGGTCCTCGATGTCCTGTGCCAGCACGCGCCACTTCTCGCGCACTTCGGCGGGGATATCCCCGACACCCGTCAGACCTGCACCACTCGTCGGACCAGCCACGTTGTGAACCTCCAGCGTCAACCGGCCCGGGGGTCAGGCCACGTCTTCGAACACGACTTTGAACACGACTTTGAACACGGCGTTGAACACGACTGTGAATGCGCTCAACTGTTTGCTTCCTCGTTCAGCGCCTGGGCGACGGCGGCGCTCTGCTTGAGCGCGCTGCGGGCGTACGCCGGGGAGGCCCCGGCCAGTCCGCAGGTCGGTGTCACCGCGATCGCCTCCGTCAGCCGCTGTGGACGGAAGCCGAGGCGGTGCCCCAGCGCCAGCACGCCGTCCACCAGGTTCTTGACGCTACCGGTCGGCTCCGACACTGTTCCACTTCCGCCGCCCGCCCTTGCGCCCAACGAGGGACCCCCGGCCGAGGGGCCCCCTGCTCCGGAACCCCCTGCCCCGGAACTCCCTGCCGCGGCGGCTCCCGTCGAGGGGACGATGCCGAACATGAAGCCCGTGCCGGATTCGACTGCTTCGGCGAAGGCCTCCTCAGCGCGTCCTATCAGGAAGGTCGCGTCCAGGGAGACCGCCGAGGCACCAGCTTCGCGCAGAAGCTGCACCGGAACATCGGGTGCGCAGCAATGGACGGCCACAGGTACTCCCACGGCGTCGATGACCGTGCGCAGCCGCTCCCGTGCCACCGCGATGTCGATCACCCGGAGCCGGCTGAAGCCGCTCGCGGTCGGCACCGCGCCGGCCAGCACGGCGGGCAGCGCGGGTTCGTCGAGCTGCAGCAGGAGCTGCGCGCCCGGGATGCGCCGCCGGACCTCCGCGACGTGGTGCTTCAGTCCTTCGGCCAGCGAGTCCGCGAGGTCCCGGCTGGCCCCCGGGTCGGCGAGGGCCTTGTCCCCGTACAGCAGCTCGATCGTCGCCGCGAGGGTCCACGGTCCGGTCGCCTGGATCTTCAACGGGCCCTCGTAGCCCTGGGTGAACTCCTCCAGGACGTCCAGGTCCTGCGCCAGCCACGAGACGGCCCGGCGGGTGTCCCGCCCCGGCCGGTCGACGAACCGCCAGCCGGAGGGCTGCACCTCGGCGTACAGGTCGACGAGCAGTCCCGCCGTCCGCCCGATCATGTCCGCGCCCACACCGCGCTGCGGCAGCTCCGGCAGGAACGGCACGGGAACCAGGTCCTTCACGGCCTTGACTGCTTCCCGTACGTCCTCACCCGGCATGGAACCGACACCCGTCGCACTGCCGACGGGCCACGGATAGACGGTCTTCTGGGGCTCTGCGCTGCTGGTCACAGTGTCGAGCGTACTGACCGGTGGACCAGGGCCCACCTTGTCTCCTGGCGGCAGCCCCACCCTGGGACCAGGGGGTGTCCCCTACTCCCGGGGCATGAGCGGCGGACCACCCTCCAGGCGGACGTAATGTCCGATCCGCCTGCCTACCGTGGAATTACCCGGAGCGGCCGACTGGTCACACAGATCGATATCGCAGCTCGACGACACAGGTCCAATCGCAGCTCGACGACACAGGTCCAGACGCAGATCCATCAGACAAAGGGAGCCACTGCCATGAGCGCCTACGCCCCGTCCCGCACCAGCACCCTCACTCGCCCCCGGCACGGTCGCCTGATCGCCGGTGTGTGCGCGGGCATCGGCCGCCGCTACGGCTGGTCGGCGCGTACGGTCCGGATCGCTTTCCTGGTCTCCTGTCTGCTCCCGGGCCCGCAGTTCCTGATCTACCTCGGCCTGTGGTTGGTGCTGCCGCAGGAAAAGTAATCACGGGCACCAGGAAAAGGCGTGTCGCGTACGGTAAATCCGTACGCGACACGCCTTTCCGGTTTTCAGCCCTTGGCGGCGGCCTTGAGCTTCTCGACCTGCTTCTTGACGAGCTCGGTGTCGGGCGCCTTGTCACTGAGCGTCCCGAACTGCGCAAGTGTGCCACCGACGCGGACGGTCACGTAGACGCCCGGGTAGCTTTCGCCGTCCATCGTGGTGGTGTACTTCAGCGCGAGGGTGCCGTCCCCAAGCTCCGGGAAGTCCGCCTTGGCGACTTTGAAGGTCACTTCGCCATCCGCGGTCGCACCCTTGAACTCCGTGCAGGACTTCACGGCTTCAGCGGAGGTGGAAAGCGCCGCGGCGGCATCGCCGCCCTTCGGTGCGATCAGGCTGACGGCCAGGATGTTCGACAGGTCGCTCGTCGCGGCCTGGACGACCATGCCGGTGTTCACCGGGTCGGTGGCAACGGCGAGCAGCGTGGCGATCGGCTGGCAGGAAGCGGGATCGGCCTTCGGAGTCGGCGCGGACTTCGCTGCCGTCGCCGCCAGCGGCACGCCGGCCTCATCGGCTGTCAGCAGCGCCGCCTTCAGCTGAGCGGCGGTGAGCGCCTTGGCCGCGACCGGAGCGGCGGCGGCCGTCGTAGGCGCGGTCGACGCCCCACCCGCCGCAGCCTGCGGTGCCGAAGCCGCCGGCGCGGAAGGAACGGCAGAAGCCGTGTCCTTCTTCTTGTCGTCTCCACCACAAGCGGCAGCGGACAGCAGGACAGGAACGATGACAGCGGCGCCGAGCAGGCGACCACGGAATGCACGCACTATGGATTTTCCCCCACAGGAAAGTTCTGCTGACAATCAGACAGATCGGCAACTTTACCCAACCTTGAGGACAGAAACACCAGTCATTTAGAAGAGCAGGGATGAACAAATCACCACAACAGGGAAAGCAGACACCCAAAGGGGCGTGTCGGCTGCGTCACACCCGACACGCCCTCCGAGATCTCACGTTGACAGCGCACCGCCCACTGCGGCCGGTCAGTTCGTGTACGCCTGCCCCACCGCGCGCCCCAGCTCACGGCGCATCAGGTAGAACGCCGCGCTGTGCGGTTCGGCCCCGTGCTCCATGGTGTAGCCCGTCCGCAGTTCGGGCCCGCCGTTGCGGGGCAGCGGGAACATCCGCCCCAAGGTGGGCTCCGCCGCGACCAGGTCGTCGCGGTCGGCGAGGTTGACCCAGCGTTCGACGTACATCGGCGCCTGCGGTGGCTGCGGCCGCAGCCACGAGTCGACGACGGTGTCCGGGCCGAGCGGAGAGCCGACGGTGATCAGCAGCGGCAGCGGCCTGCGCAGCCGGTGCGCGAGTTCGTACGCGACCAGGGCGCCGAGCGAGTGGCCGATGACCACTCTGGTGTCGAAGCCGATCTCACTGCCGACCCGCTCCAGGACCGACTCCCGCGTCCCCTCGTCCGTCAGATAGCGGGTGATCTGTGACAGTGCCTTGTTGACAAAAGTGCCCGCGGAGCCGGGGCCGTCGGCGGCGAACCAGCGCAACCCCGAAAGGCCGCAGGTGGGTGAGAGTACGACGGTGCGCCCGGTGGCGTCCGGGCCGCCCTCCAGGCGGGCGATCTCCCGGGTCGCCCGCTGTCGCTCCGGCGGTGCGGAGCTGCGGTGGGCGGCGCGCTCGAGCCACTCGCGGCCGAGCCGGTCGGCGACCTCGTGTTGGGCGTCGCCCTCTTCTCCACCCCCGTGGGCGGGGTGACGGCGCAGCAGATCACCGTAGAAGGCCATCTTGGCGTCGACCCCACGACGGGTGTGGCGGTACTTCCAGATCCGGTCGGCGATCTCCGGATAGCCTGCGGCCTGCACTCCGCGGGCCAGCGGGCGCAGCCAGTCCTCTTCGAGCAGTCCGGCGGTCTTGTACTCCTGCGCGATCCCGTGCACCAGCACGATGGCGGCCATCGTGTCCCCTCCCGTACCCCCGAGCGGTTTCGATCGTCCCGGGTCGACGGGGTGCAATGGCCCGGGGCGTGCCGCGTTCGACCGGGCCGGCGCGGGGAACGCTGGCCAGAAAGTCGATGCGCAGAGTTCTCCTACCCAGCCAGTAACGAGTGTTGACATTTATGTGAGCATCAACGTTCGTGGGCACAACGGCGCTTGGGGCGCGACGGGGGGCCTGAAGGGGTGTCAGCAGGCGCTCAAGGGGTGTCGATCACGGTGGAGCGACTGTGGAAAAAGGTTTCGCTGAAGCGTTGACACGGCGATGACGAAGCACTGGCAGCCCGAATCGCCCGGGTTCGCCCGACCGGGAACCGCCGGGGGTCAGGAAGTCGCGTTGATGGTCGCCGAGCCGATGACCCGCGGCCCGTCGTACAGCACCACGGCCTGTCCGGGCGCGATGCCCCGGGCCGGGACGCCGAGCTTGACGAGCACCTCGTCGCCGACGATCTCGGCGACGGCGGGGTGCTCCTCCCCGTGGGCCCGCAACTGCACGGTGCACTCGAGGACACCGGTCGGCGCGGGGCCGCACCAGCGCGGCTTGATGCCGGTCAGCGCGTGCACGTCCAGCGCTTCCGCGGGCCCGACCACGACCCTGTTGTCCACCGGGGAGATGTCCAGGACGTAGCGCGGCTTGCCGTCGTCGGCCGGGATCCCGATGCGCAGGCCCTTGCGCTGACCGACGGTGTATCCGTACGCGCCGTCGTGCTCGCCGAGCTTGGTCCCCTCGCGGTCGACGATGTCACCGGGCCGGCTGCCCAGTCGCGTCGCGAGAAAGCCCTGGGTGTCGCCGTCGGCGATGAAGCAGATGTCGTGGCTGTCGGGCTTCTTGGCGACGGCGAGGCCGCGCTCCGCGGCCTCGACGCGGACGTCACCCTTGGTGTCGCCGCCGAGGGGGAACAGCGCGTGCGCGAGCTGGTCCTCGTCGAGCACACCCAGGACGTACGACTGGTCTTTGGCGGGGTCCACCGAGCGGTGCATCTCGCGGGTGCCGTCCGGCCGCTCCACGATCTGCGCGTAGTGGCCGGTGCACACCGCGTCGAAGCCCAGCGCGAGCGCCTTGTCAAGCAGCGCGGCGAACTTGATCTTCTCGTTGCAGCGCAGGCACGGGTTGGGGGTACGCCCCGCTTCGTACTCGTTGAAGAAGTCCTCGACGACGTCCTCGCGGAACCGCTCGGCCATGTCCCACACGTAGAACGGGATGCCGATGACGTCGGCGGCCCGGCGGGCGTCGCGGGAGTCCTCCAGGGTGCAGCAGCCCCGGGCCCCGGTCCGGAAGGACTTCGGGTTCGCCGACAGGGCCAGGTGAACACCGGTGACCTCGTGCCCGGCGGCGTGCGCGCGGGCGGCGGCGACGGCGGAGTCGACACCGCCGGACATGGCGGCGAGTACGCGCAGGGGCTTGATCGGGGTCTGCTCAGTCATGATGTGTCCAGGGTACGTGGTGCCCGCGAGCGGTTTTCCCGGCAGCCCGCACACCCGCCTTTTCTTGATCCGGTGACGCGGTGTCGCGCGATCCGCGATACCGCGTCACCGGATCAAGAACGCCGGGACTCCAGCGGTACCCCAGCACCCCAGCACTCCAGCACCGTTTCAGCGCCGCTGCGCCGCCAGGCCCGCGCTGCGCGCCCGGTCCACCACCGGCACGATCACGTCGATCAGCTCGTCCACCTCAGCGGCGGTGCTGGTGTGCCCCAGGCTGAACCGCAGCGACCCGCGGGCGTGGTCCTCGTCGGCGCCCAGTGCGAGGAGCACATGCGACGGCTGGGCTACGCCGGCGGAGCACGCCGACCCGGTCGAGCACGCGATGCCCTTGGCGTCCAGCAGGAGCAGCAGCGAGTCGCCCTCGCAGCCGGGGAACGAGAAGTGCGCGTTGCCGGGCAGCCGGTGGGTCGCGTCCAGGCACGGGTCGCCGTTGAGGCGGGCCTCGGGCACGGCCAGTCGCATCCGTTCGACCAGGTTGTCCCGGAGCCCTCCGACATATGCGGCGAACTGCGGCTGTTCCCGTACGGCGATCTCAATCGCGGCGGCGAAGGAAGCGATCGCCGGCACGTCGAGGGTCCCGGAGCGCACATCGCGCTCCTGGCCGCCGCCGTGCAGGATCGGCACGGGGGTGATGGACCGGCTGAGCAGCAGCGCGCCGACACCGACCGGGCCGCCGCACTTGTGCGCGGTCACGGTCATCGCGTCCAGGCCGGACGCGGTGAAGTCCACGGGAACCTGGCCGACGGCCTGCACCGCGTCGGAGTGGAACGGGATGTCGTACTCGTGCGCGATGTCGACCAGCTCACGGACGTCCTGGACCGTGCCGACCTCGTTGTTGGCCCACATGACCGTCACCAGGGCGACGGAGCCGGGGTCGCGTTCGATGGCCGTACGGAGGGACTCCGGCGTGACGCGGCCGTGGCCGTCCACGTCGAGCCACTCCACGACCGCGCCCTCGTGGCGGCCCAGCCACTCGACGGGGTCGAGCACGGCGTGGTGCTCGACCCGGCCGCACAGCACGCGTCGGCGGGCCGGGTCGGCGTCGCGCCGGGCCCAGAAGATCCCCTTGACGGCGAGGTTGTCGGCCTCGGTGCCGCCGCCGGTGAAGACGATCTCGCTGGGCCGGGCGCCGAGCGCGTCCGCGAGTGCCTCACGGGACTCCTCGACGACGCGTCTGGCCCGCCGCCCGGGGGCGTGCAGGGATGACGGATTGCCGATGTCGGCGAGGTGCCCGGTCATGACCGAGATCGCCTCGGGCCGCATCGGGGTGGTGGCAGCGTGATCGAAGTAAGCCATGGCGAGACACGAGTCTAATCCGCCGGGGTCCGGGCCCTGGGCACCCGTAGTGCTTTGCGGTTGATCCGGCCGTAGCGCGGGCCGCCGGGCAGCAGCCGCTCGGCGGTCAGCCGTACGGCCAGGACGGTCGGCCACCACATGTTCCTGGCCAGGCGGGCGGACAGAACGTCCGCCTCCGGTGCGTCCGGGCGGCGTTTGTACGTCAGAGGTTGCTGGATCTCCCACACGCCTCTGACCAACGCGCGAGACGGCCCGAAGGGCACGCTTTCAGTACTCGCCTCCGGAGGCGGTCGAGTCACGGCGCCAGGCGCGGGGCGCGCGCCAGCCGCGGCGGAGTGCGACGACACGCAGCCCGAACGCCAGGGTCACGGACAGCGTCCCGGTGACCGGCGTGAAGTGGTCGGTCCTGATCAGGACTGCGGTGAGCGACGCCCCGAGCAGCGCCGGGAAGGTGTAGATCTCCTTGTCCCAGCGCAGCACCACGGGCACTTCACGGGCCAGGACGTCGCGCAGGACGCCGCCGCCGACCGCCGTGGTGATGCCCAGGAATGTGGCCGGAACCGGTTCCAGGCCCCACGCGAGGGCCTTGGCCGTGCCGGTGACGGAGAACAGGCCGAGTCCCACCGCGTCCAGGACGTCGATGGTCATAGCGATCCGTTCCACCTGGGGGTGCAGGAAGAACACCAGGACCGCCGCGATGATCGGAGTCAGGAACAGCCCGAGGTCGGTGAACGCCGCCGGCGGCGACGCACCGATGATCAGGTCGCGGATCACTCCGCCGCCCAGTGCGGTGACTTCGGCGAGCAGCACGATGCCGACGAGGTCGAAGTTCTTCCGTACGGCCAGGAGCGCGCCGGAGACGCCGAAGACGAAGACGCCCGTCAGGTCGAGGATCTGCTGGAGGTTGTGGTGGAAGACCTCCGGCGGGGCTGCGGGTGCGGCCGCGAGGACGGACTGGACGGTTTGGACAGCCTGTGACATAAGGCGTGTTTTACACCACACCTGTTGGAGGCTCGGTCACTGGTCGGGTGAGATTGCGCTGCCATCACCTTCCGGAGCGGTCGAAGAGTGTACGGATTTCCCGGGTGCGACGGCGACGTTCTCCGGAAAATGGCAGGCCACCTGGTGTCCGGGGGCCAGCTTCTCCAACGGCGGCTCCATCGTCCGGCACACCTCCTGCGCCTTCCAGCAGCGGGTATGGAACCGGCAGGCCGGCGGCGGGTCGAGTGGTGAGGGGACGTCGCCGGTGAGCAGGATCCGCCCGGTGCGCTCGGTGCGCCGCTTCGGGTCGGGGACGGGCACCGCCGACATCAGGGCGACCGTGTACGGGTGCATCGGCGCCTTGTACAGCGCCTCCCGGTCGGCCAGTTCGACGATCTTCCCCAGGTACATCACCGCGACCCGGTCGCTGATGTGCCGGACGACGGACAGGTCGTGGGCGATCACCAGGTAGGTCAGCCCGAAATCGTCCTGCAGGTCGTCGAGCAGGTTGACCACCTGCGCCTGGATCGACACGTCGAGCGCCGAGACGGGCTCGTCGGCGACGATCAGGCGCGGGCGCAGCGCCAGGGCCCTGGCGATGCCGATGCGCTGTCGCTGGCCGCCGGAGAACTCGTGCGGGTAGCGGTTGTAGTGCTCGGGGCTGAGCCCGACCAGTTCGAGCAGGTCCTGGACGGTCTGCTTGACCCCGGCGTCGGGGGTGACCTTCTGGAGCCGGAAGGGCTGGCCGACGATGGTGCCGACGGTGTGCCTCGGGTTCAGTGACGAGTACGGGTCCTGGAAGATCATCTGGAAGTCACGGCGCAGCGGTCGCAGTCGGCGCTGGCTCAGTGTCGAGATGTCCGTACCGTCGAATTCGACGCTGCCCGACGTCGGGTCGAGGAGCCGGGTGACCAGGCGGCCCGTGGTGGACTTCCCGCAGCCGGACTCGCCGACCAGGCCGAGTGTCTCGCCGGGCCGGATGTCGAAGTCGAGGCCGTCCACGGCCTTGACCGAGCCGGACCGCCCGAAGCCCGTCCGGATCGGGAAGTGTTTGCGCAGGCCGCGTACGCGCAGCAGGGGTGCTTCGTTTTCGAACGCGTCCGCCCCGGCCGGATCAGCCCCGGGCGCGTCCCCTTTGGACAGGTCAACTGTGGTCACGTCGCTCCTCTGAGCTGCTACTGAGTCGCTGCTGAGTCGCTTACGCGATACGCGGTCGCACGTCTTCGTTCCAGATCCGGGCCCGGTCGGCCGGGTCGAGGTGGCAGGCGGTGCGGTGGCCGTCGGCGATCTCGGCCAGCGGCGGGACTTCGGTGCGTTCGCGTCCGCCGTTCAGGTCGGCGTACGGGCAGCGCGGGTGGAACGCGCACCCGCCGGGCACCTGGATGAGGCTGGGCGGGCTGCCGGTGATGGGCAGCAGCCGGTCGGTGCGTTCGCGGTCGAGGCGGGTGAGGGAACCGAGCAGACCCCAGGTGTACGGGTGCCGCGGTTCGGTGAAAACGGTGTCCGCGGTGCCGTGTTCGATGGGTTTCCCGGCGTACATGACCAGGACGTCGTCGGCGAGTTCGGCGACCACCCCGAGGTCGTGGGTGATCATGATGACCGCGGAGCCGAACTCCTGTTGCAGGTCGCGGATCAGGTCGAGGATCTGCGCCTGCACGGTGACGTCCAGGGCCGTGGTGGGTTCGTCGGCGATGAGCAGCTGCGGGTCGCACGACAGTGCCATGGCGATCATCGCGCGCTGCCGCATGCCGCCGCTGAACTGGTGCGGGAAGTCGTTGACACGTTCGGCCGGTTTGGGGATGCCGACGCGGCCGAGCAGGTCCACGGCGTGTGTGTGGGCCTGCTTCTTCGTCACTTCGTTGTGGATGCGGTAGGCCTCGATGATCTGGTGGCCGACGGTGTAATACGGGTGCATCGAGGACAGCGGGTCCTGGAAGATCATGGCCATCGTCCGCCCGCGCATCTTCCGTACGGACTCCTTCGGGGCGCGCACCAGTTCGGTGCCGTCGAGCCATATCTCGCCGCTGATGCGCGCGTTGGTCCCGGCGTGCAGGCCCATGACCGCAAGTGAGGTGACGGACTTCCCGGAGCCGGATTCACCGACGATGCCGAGGGTGCGTCCGCGTTCGAGTGCGAAGGAGACCCCGTCGACGCTGCGGACGAGACCGTCGTCGGTCGGGAAGTGCACGGCGAGGTCCCGTACTTCGAGGAAGTGGCCGGACGGCGGTCCGGCGGGCGGGAGTTCGACCGGCCGGCCCTTGCGGGTCCGGCGGGAGAACCGCGTCCGGGAGGTCCCGGCGTCGGCGGTCTTCCGGTCGCCGGCCGTCAGCCGGCCGCCAGCCGTCTGGTCATCAGTCTTCCGGTCTTCAGTCTTCCGGTCTTCAGTCGTCATCTGATCTTCACCCTGGGGTCGACGACGGCGTACAACAGGTCCACGACTAGGTTGGCGACGACCACGAACAGCGCCACCACAAGCGTGACACCGAGGATCTCCGGCAGGTCCTGCTGCTCGATGGCGTCGACGGCGAACTTGCCGAGCCCCGGCAGCGAGAAGGTCTTCTCGGTCAGCACCGCGCCGCCGATGAGCAGGCCGAAGTCCATCCCGAAGATGGTGAGGATCGGGGTGAGGGCGGCCCGCAGCCCGTGTTTGACCACGACGTCGCGTTCGCGCAGGCCTTTGGCCCTGGCCGTACGGATGTAGTCCTCGTTCATGGTTTCGAGCATCCCGGCACGGGTCAGCCGGGCGTACAGCGCCGCGTAGAGGAACGCCAGGCTCAGCCAGGGCAGCACGAGGTTCCACGCCCACGACGCCGGATTGTCGGTGAACGCCACGTAGTGCACGTTCTCGAATATGGGGATCTTGTAGCTGAACAGCAGGAGCGCCAGCGAGCCGGTGAAGAAGATCGGCAGGGAGACTCCGGCGAGCGCGACGCTCATCGACATTCGGTCCAGTACGCTGCCGCGGCGCAGCGCGGACAGCACCCCGATGCCGACTCCGGAGACCAGCCAGATCACCGACGCGCCGACCGCGAGGGAGAAGGTCACCGGGATACGGTCCTTCACCCGGGGCCACACCTCCAGGTGGTTGCGGAACGAATAACCCATGCACGGCCGGTCGCAGTGCACGGTCCGCACGCCGGTGTCGTAGTCGGCGCCGGCCACCACACCCTTGACGAACCGTCCGTACTGGACGACCAGGGGCTTGTCGAGGCCGAGCCCCTTCTTGACCTCGGCGACGGCCTCGGGCGTGGGGGCCTTGCCGACGTAGCGGATGGCGAGCTTGTCGGTGTCGGCCCCGGCCAGTCTCGGAACCAGGAAGAAGATGGCGAAGACCGTCAGTGTGACGACCAGCATGAGCGCGACCGCGGCGGCGAGGCGGCGGAGCAGGTACCAGAGCACAACGGCCCTCCCAGTGCGGGAGGGGTCGTTTCGCGGCCCCTCCCGAACCTCAGCTCTTCGTTGCGTACGGAATCAGCGTTTGACGCCGATCTGGGAGTAGTCGAACTGGCCCGTGTAGGCGGGTGTGGTGAACACGTTGGTCAACTGGGGCCCGCGGTAGAGCAGTTGCTTCTCCCAGATGAACGGCACCATGACGGCGCTGTCCATGACCTTCTGGTCGATCTGCACCCAGTACTGCGCCTGC
Source organism: Kitasatospora sp. UYEF31 (assembly GCF_057291755.1). NCBI lineage: Bacteria > Bacillati > Actinomycetota > Actinomycetes > Kitasatosporales > Streptomycetaceae > Kitasatospora > Kitasatospora sp. UYEF31. Next base: position 17,253 of record NZ_JBXAWK010000033.1, on the reverse strand, counting down.
TGCACCGGGTCGAGCGTCGAACTCGCGGTGTCGATCAGCTTGTTGATCTCGGGGTCGTTCAGCTCCGGCAGGTTCGTGCCGCCGGACGGCTTGATCGCGCGGCCGTCGACGATCTGCTGGAAGAATCCGTACTGGGTCGGGAAGTCCGGGCCCCAGCGCATCATCATCAGGCCGACCTTGTTCTGGTGGACCCAGTCCGGCACGCCGGCGAACTGGCCGAAGTAGTCACCGGAGGGGAACTGCTGGATCTCGACGTTGACGTTGATCTTCTTCAGCGCCTGCTGCAGGGCGGTCGCGGCGGCGACCTCCTTGGGCCGGTTGTTCCGGGCCGTCAGCTTGGTGGAGAAGCCCTTCTCCTGCCCGCACTGCTTCAGTTCGTCCTTGGCCTTTGCGACGTCGCCCTTGTTCCCCTTGGCCTGCGGGTAGGGGTCTGAGGCCTTGGAGGACGGGAAGATCGGCGGCATCGCGTTGGTGGCGATGGCGCCGCCGGTCGGGCCGCCCCAGGCGAGCTGCATCGCGGACTTGTCGATCGCGTACTGCACGGCGCGCCGGCAGTGCACGTTGTCGAACGGCGGGACCGTGGTGGCGATCGCGATGTACGCCAGCGAGCCGGCGACCGGGTTGTCGGTGTTGGCGGCGAGCTTCTTGTCCTGCAGGACCCGGGACTGCGCCTGTGCCTGGAGGCCGAGGCCTTCGATGTCGAAGTCGGCTGTGCCGGCGAGGATCCGGTTGTCGATGTCGTTCGGTTCCTGCTTCTCCAGGAGTTCGATCCGGTCGGGCAGTGCCTTGCGGATCGGGTCGCTCTTCGGGTCCCACGCGGGGTTGCGGACCAGGTTCATCTGCTTACCGGGCTCGTAGTTGCCTTCGACCATGTACGGGCCGGTGGCGACCGGGTGCTTGATGTACTCCTTGCCGGTGTCCTTCTTCTGCGGGACCGGTGCGGTCTGCGGCAGCGTCGCCAGGTGGTTGAAGTCGGCGAACGGCTGGTTGAGTTTGAAGATGATCGACAGGTCGTCCGGCGTCTCGATCGCGGTGAGGCCCAGCTTGTCGGGCGCCGGGTCCTTGTACGGGCCGGGGTACTTCGGGTCGAGGAGGGTCTTGAAGTAGGCCGGTCCCTGGGACAGCACACTCTGGTCGAAGGTCCGCTCGACCGCGTACTTCACGTCCTTGGAGGTGACGGGCGAGCCGTCCTCGAACTTGATGCCGGGGCGGAGTTTGAACTTCCAGGTCCGGCCGCCGTCGTCGCTCTTGCCGATGTCCTCCGCGAGGTCGGCCACGACTTCGTTGGAGGCGGTGCCCGGGACCGGCTTGAACGTGGTGAGCGCCCGGAACAGGAGCCGGTCGTAGTTCCACGAGTAGCCGTAGTAAGTGTCGCCGGGGTCGAGCGAGTCGGTCTTGTCGGAGTTGACCAGCTTGAGCGTCCCGCCCCGCTGGTCGGACGGGTTGACCACCTGGGTCAGCCCGCGGTCGTCGGGCTTGTACGTCTTCTTCCCGCTGTCACCCCCGCACGCGGTCATGCCCAGCGCCGCGGCGGCACCGAGCGCGACCAGCGCCTGTGTCCGCCTTCGTGCCAGTATTCGGATCCGAATTCGCATCGAACGCTCCTCAAAACCGATGTCAACGGGAGAACGGATGTCAACGAGTGCGTGAACGTCAGCGAGTGCGTGGATCGAGCGCGTCCCTCAGCCCGTCACCGAGGAGGTTGAACGCCAGTACGGTCAGGAAGATCACGGTGCCGGGGACGATGAGGAACATCGGGTCGTCCCGGTACCGGGCGATGGCCTGCGACAGCATGCCGCCCCACGTCGCGGTCGGCGGCTGGACACCCACCCCGAGGAACGACAGCGCGGCCTCGAACAGGATGTTGGTGGGGATCAGCAGGGTGGAGTAGACGAGGATCGGCGCGACCAGGTTGGGCAGCAGCTCGCGGAAGATGATGTGCGAGCTGGGGGCGCCCAGGCTGCGGGCCGCGTCGACGAATTCCCGTTCGCGCAGCGACAGCGTCTGGCCGCGGACGATCCGGGCGATGTAGGGCCAGTTGAAGAATCCGATGATGAAGATCAACAGAACGACTTTGAGCGTGTCCCCGCGCATCCCGAACGCCTCGCCCTGGAGCACGCTGCCCAGGGCGATCGCGAAGAGCAGCAGCGGGAACGCCAGAAACATGTCCATGAGCCGGGAGATGACGGAGTCCACCCAGCCGCCGAAGTAGCCGGCGGCCATGCCGAGCGTGGTGCCGATGGTCACCGACAGGATCGTGGCGGCGAACGCGATCAGCAGGGAGATCCGCGCGCCGTAACAGATGCGGGAGAAGATGTCCCGGCCGTTGACCGGCTCGACGCCGAACGGGTGGTCGAGGCTGACCCCGCCGTACGCCTTGGCCGGAGACGTCAGGATCGGGTCGATGAGCTCCTGGTGGTAGTCGTTCGGCGGACCGCCGACGACTGAGGTGATCAGCGGTGCGAACACCGCGACAAGCACCATCAGGACGATGAACACCCCACCGCCCAGGGCGACTTTGTCGCGCTTGAGGCGAGTCCAGGCGATCCGGCCGAGTGACCGGCCTTCGATCCGGGCGCCCGACACCTCAGCGACGGCCTCTGGTTCAGCCTTCAGCTGCGCACCGGTCGTCTCGATCGGAGTCGTCATTCCGGGGACCTCCTGCTTGCCGGTCGGGCATGGACAGGTAGCGCCGTGAACGTACGAGAGCGCGGAATCGACGGGTGATGCCCCTGATTCCGCACAGGTGACTGTTCATGGCTCATAGGCGCCACCACCAGAGGTCCAGACATGTCTTTGCGGAACTGTGATTGGGATGTCATGGCAGCGATGCGCAACGCCCCCGCGCGGGCCGGTTTTTCCCGTGCGTCCGGTTGGCCGGTCGGTTAGCTTCGTGGGCATGACTCTCAACAACCGGCTGCGCGCCGTGTGCGATCTGTCCGTGGCACAGGTCCGGGAGAGCGCCGGACTCCACGAGTACGACGGCCGGATCCAGGACCTGTCCGCTGGAGGCGTGCGCTCCGGCCTGGCCCGGTTGCGTGCCGCCCGGGAATCAACGGAACCCCTTGCGGACCCGCACGACGAGCGGCACCTCACGGCCTTCGAGGATTCCCTGACTGTCGAGTACGGAGAACTCGAACTGCACCGGAGCGACCCGCTGCGCCACCTGGGAAACCTCGAACTGTCGCCCTACATACGGGAGTACGCGCCCGAGGCCGACCGGATGAAAGCCCGGCACCGGCAGCTTGAGCAGTGGCCCGAGGCCGTGGACATCGCGGTCTCCACCCTGGACCGGGTCAACGCCCCGACCGCGCAGGCCCTCCTGGAAGCGGCCCGCGGGCAGGCCGCCGCAGTGCTCGCCGCAGACGGGGAGACCGGGAACCGCGCCCTGGCCGCCCTAGCCCGGCTGGTGTCCCACCTCGAACACGCCGCGGAGCACGGCGACCCCGACGCGTCCCTGGGCGCCACCGGGCTGGCCCGGCTGATGGGCGTGCCGGAGGCCCTGGAGGTCGACCTCGGGAAGCTCGCCCTGGCCACCGACGCCGAACGGGACCGCCTCCGCGACCTGCTGGCCGACTCCTGCCGCGCGGTGGACCCGTCGCGCTCCCCCGCCGAACTGGTGCCCGAGCTCCTCGCCGACCACCCGGACGCGGACGGGGTCCTGGCGGAAGCCCGCCGGCAGACCGCCGAAGCCATCGAGTTCTCCCGTACGAAGAAACTCTCCCCGCACCTCGACGGCGAATGCCTCGTGGGCCCGGCCCCCGGGTCGATGGCCTGGTCCGCCGCGATGATGGCCTGGTCCGCCCCGCAGGAGCCGGACGCCCCGTCCTGGTACTGGGTCACCCCGCCCGGACCCGACCTGACGCCCGCGGAGGCCGAGGAGTGGCTGACGGTTTTCAGCCGCACCACGCTCCCGGCGATCACCGTGCACGAGGTCGCCCCCGGACACTTCGCGCACAGCCGCTCGCTGCGCCGGGCCCCCACCCCCGTACGCCGGATCCTCCATTCGATGACGTTCGCCGAAGGCTGGGCGCACCACGTCGAGGAGGTCTGCGTGGAGGAGGGTTTCCGGGCCGCCGACCCGCGGTTCGCGGTCGGCGTGTGCCTGGAGGCGCTGATCAGGGTGACCCGGCTCGCCTGTGCGATCGGGCTGCACACCGGGGCGATGGACGTCGCGGAGGCGACCCGGCGGTTCATGGCCGACGCGCTGATGGAACGGGCGGGCGCGGCCTCAGAGGCGCGGCGCGGCACGTTCGACCCGACGTACGGGCGGTACACCTGGGGCAAGCTCGCCCTGCGTGACCTGCGGGAGCAGGCCAAACGGGAGTGGGGTTCCAGCTGGTCGACGCAGCGGTTCCACGCCGCGCTGATGGACCTGGGCTGCCCGCCGCTGGGCTTGGTGGGCACGGCGGTCGAGCGCGGCTGAGCCAGGGACGGGGCTCCGTGCTCCGCGGCCCGGGGCCCCTTCCGACAGCTCCGTGCTCCGCGGCCCGGGGCCCCGGAAAGCTCCGCGCTCCGCAGCCCGGGGCCCCGGAAAGCTCCGCGCTCCGCAGCCCGGGGCCCCTTTCCTGCGCCGCACGGGTGACGCTCCCGCGCCCCGGCGCCCGGTTCGGCTGTTTACCGTAATTAATACCAATACTGCAGTTATGTTCCTTCGGTCTCGGTCATGGGCACCCCGCGTCGGCACCGCGCTCCTGCTGGCCCTTCCCGCCGTCCTGGCCCCGGCGCTCGCGGACGGCGCGGCCGCCCCGCCCCGCGGCGACAGCGGCCGGGACGCCCTCCAGGTGACCGTCGGCACGGACGGCCACGACGGCTCGAAAGTCCGGGTCAGGACCGGCGAACAGATCCGGCGGACGTACCGGGTCACCAACCGGGCGGAATACCCCGTCAGCGCACTGACCGTCCAGGACCCGCAGACCGCGGGCCGTCCGGTGCAGTGCCCCGACAAGGTCCCCGGCCTCGGCAGTGTCAGCTGCCTGGTGGACTTCCCGGCCGACGCCGGCCCGCAGCCGGGCACGGTGACCGTCACGGGCAGTGCCGGACGGCGCGGGGCCGATCCGGTGACGGCGGTCGGCACCGGCTACGAGGGGATGTCCGGCGGTCTGATGATCAAGCGGACCTGGACGACGGACGCGGCCCCGGAGTCCGTACCGCCGGGCACACCGCTCACCGCCACCTACCGGGTGACCGTGACCGGCAGTGCGCCCGTGTCGGTCACCGGGGTCACCGACACCCTGCTGGCCGCCGACCCGGCGGATCCCGCGAGCAGGGGGATCGCGCCCACGTCCGCCCGTCCGTTGCCGGTGGTCCTGGAACCCGGCCAGTCCCTCGACCTGAGCGTCCGGTTCCCAGCCAGGGCCGGGGTCCAGCACGGAGTGTCCAGAGCGTACGGAACGGTCGACGACCACGCGGTGGACGCGCACGGCGCACAACTGCCGCCCCGGCAGGTGACCGCCGACATCACGGCCGACTACCAAGGCTCCGGTCCGGTGCGTAAGAGCGCGCTGCGCGGCGACGTCGCGGACGACAACGGACTGCCGGTCCACGACTACCTGCTGTTCGGTCTCCTGGCACTCGCGGTGCCCGTGGCCCTGGCTGTCAGCGGCCGCTCCTGGCGGGGCCGGACGAATTAATCGCATCAAGGCGGGCCCGATAATCCGGACGGGTGCGCCCGACGGTGCCACCACGGAGGGAAATCAAGGCGTACGGATTTGAGCCCCCCGTCGGTCGACCAGCCGAACGGGTGAACCCGGCGGCCCGCCGGAGCCAAATCAGACGATATCCCGCCGTTCTCCCCAAGTATTGAGTTCATGCTTCCGCGGCGCCTGACTCCGATCCTGCTGCGCGCCGCCGCCTGCCTTCTGGTCGTCACCGGCAGCGCGCCGGTCGCCGCCTCCGCCGCACCCCGGGACGGCGGCGGGCAGGACATTCTCAAGGTCGAGGTGACCACAAACGGCAGCAGTGATCCGGCTGTCCAAATCCCCGCCGAGGAAACGGTCAAGCGTACGTACCGCATCACGAACCCGGCTGAATACCCCGTCGCGCGACTGTCCGTCAACGACCCGCAGACCCCGGCAGGTGCGGTCGACTGTCCGGCGGGGGTCCCCGGGCAGGGCACCTCCGTCTGCGTCGCCACCTTCCCTCCCAGCCCGGGCCGGCACCACGACCTGGTCACCGTCACCGCGCAGGCGCGGCCGTACGGGATGGACGCGAAGACGGTGGTGTGGATCGGCTACGACGGGCTGCCCGAGGTGGAGAAACCCAAGCCGGTGGCCGCGGCACCGCTGCCCCGGCCCCGGGCCGCCGTGCGACCGCTGACCGCCGTCCCGGCCCCCGCGCCGGCCCGGGCGCCTGCCCCGGCCCCGGCCGACAAGTTCGCCACCCGGCCCGGCGGCGCGTTCCAGACACCCGCCGTCAGCCCTGCCGAGGCCGCGCCTCCCACCACCGTCCAGCCCCCGGCGCCTGTCCCCGCACAGGTCGCCGGACTCGCCGCACCCACCGGCCCCGACGATGATCCGCTGCCCCGCGACCTGGGGCCCAGTCCGTGGGACTACCTGACGATGGCGCTGATCGTGATCATGCTGCCCGCCGTCCTGGTCGCCACCACCCACCAGTCGTCCCCGAGTAAACGGTCCTGACCCGTACTGCGCCCCGGCCAGCCGGCGGCCAGTTGAAAACCATCACCGCACGACGGATCCACCCGCACTTACGGAGCCCATCTTGCTGATCCCCTGGCTGCTCTGCGCTGCCGCCGGCGCCGCCACCGCGGCAACCCTGGCGGCCTTCATCGGCCGTACCGCACGCAGTCGTTCCGGCGACTTCAACGGCCAGGCGCTCGGCTTCGCCGGCAGCGTGCTGCTGTCCGCGTTCATGCTCGTGACGGGCTTCCTGATCGTCGGCTCCTGGCAGATGCAGGCGACACTGCGCGCGCATTCGCACGACGAGTCAAGGGAGTTGGCCAAGGCCTACCAGCGGTCCGGCGGTCTGGAGACCGCCGACCGGGACGCGATCCGTACCGGCCTGGTCAAGTACACCCACACCGTGATCGACGCCGAGTGGGACGACATGGCCAGGCACCGCGCGTCCGCCCTGGCGTGGGAGCGGCTCGACCAGATCCGCGAGGACCTCGTGCAGGTCAACAACCGGGCGCTGACCGACCCCACCCACATGCCCGCGCCGGTGCGCGCCGCCCTCGACGACACCCGCAGAGCGCTGGACGAGGTCTACCTCAAGCGCTACGCCCGGATCGCAGACCTGGACTCCACACCGCCGCCGTTGCTGACCAAGATCATGGTGACCGCCGGGCTCCTGGTGCTGGCGTATCCGCCACTGGTCGGGATGACCGCGAACGCGCGCAACATCGCCGTCCTCGGCTGCGCCGGGGCGATCATCGCCATGGGCATGTACCTCGTGCTGATGATGCGCGACCCGTTCACCCCGCCGCTGACCGTGGACCCGGACGCCTTCCGCGCGGTGCTGCAGCGGTACAGCCAGCTGAACCTTTCCGGGACAACTTGACGATGGGGGTGTCGTCCGTACGCCCGGCTGGGTGAACGTGCAGGACCGTCCGCTGTGGTGGTCCGGCCATCTGGCCGCCCCGATTGATCGTGATCACATGTCGATCAACCGCGCTGATTCCCCCAGCGAGCACCTGCCCTCCGACGATCTCCGGGACGACGTCCCCGGTGCCTCCCGGCGGGCCTTCCTCACCACCGCGGCGGCCACCGGCGCCGTGGCCGCCGCCGCGCCCCTGCTGGCCGTCGACGGCGCGTACGCCGCCGGGCTGTCGAGCCCCGGCCAGGCACTCCCACAAGCCCCGACGGGCCCGGTTGCCCCTAGCGTCGACCCCGACCGCTGGCAGACCTGCCTGGACGTGGCCCGCAGTCTCCTCCTGGTCGACAAGGACGGGCGCGACCTCAAGCTCGACTACCTCAAGATCCTGATCGACAGCGGTCTTCCCCGTACGGCGGCCAAGCCGAAGAAGGTCCTGATCATCGGCGCCGGGATGGCTGGCCTGGTCGCCGGCCAACTGCTCAAGCAGGCCGGACACAAGGTCACCATCCTGGAGGCCAACGCCAACCGGATCGGCGGCCGGGTCAAGACCTTCCGCGCCAAGCCCGGCGGCCAGGACTCCGCAAGCCCGTTCCAGGACCCGAAGCAGTACGCCGAAGCCGGCGCGATGCGGCTGCCGGACTTCCACCCGCTGGTCCTCGCCCTGGCCGACAAGCTCAAGATCAAGCGCCAGCCGTTCTACCTGGTCGACACAGTCCCCGGCACCGGCAAGCCGGATGCCCAGGCACCCGCTGTGGTCTACCGCTCGTACGGCGGCGAAGTCTGGAAGCGCGGCCCGGAGAACAGCGGTTACATCGCACCGGACAGGGCAGCCCACACCTGGATCTCGGTCAACGGAATGCGCGTCCGGCGCGCCGACTACGCGAAGAACCCGGCGGCGGTCAACGCCTCCTTCGGCGTCCCGGCGAAGCACCTGGGCATGACGATGGCTCAGGCGTACGCCGACGCCCTCACGCCCGCCTACGACAAGATCACCCGGAAGCTGCCCGACGGCAGCCGGGTGCCGCTCCCGCTGCCGCAGCTCATCGAGGGCTGGGCGCACCTGATCGACGAGTACGACGACATGTCCCTGTTCACCTACCTGGCCGACCACGTCGGCCTGGAACCGGCGCTGATCGAGGCGATGGGGACCGTCGAGAACCTCACCAGCCGGCTGCCGCTCGCGTTCCTGCACAGCTTCCTCAGCCACACGGACATCAACCCGAAGGCGACCTACTGGGAGCTGGCCGGCGGCACGGCTGAACTCCCGTACGCGCTCTACGAGAACATGAAGGGGGAGATCCGGCAGAACCGCCGGGTCACCCGGCTCGAGTTCCACGATCCGAAGCTCGGCGACACCGCGCACCTCAAGGGTGGTGGCGCGCGGGTATGGGCGTACGCGGTCAGCGAGGAGGGCGGCAACGACTCCCACGCGGGCCGGCCGACGCCGCCCGGCGAGGAGTTCACCGCCGACATCGCCATCGTCACCGTGCCGATCTCCGCGCTGCGGCACGTGCAGACACAGCCTGCGATGTCCTACCGCAAGCGCCGCGCGGTCATCGAGGTCCACTACGACGCGGCGACCAAGGTGCTGCTCGAATTCTCGCGCCGCTGGTGGGAGTTCACCGAGGAGGACTGGAAGCGCGAGCTGAACGCGGTCAAGCCGGGCCTGTACGCGAAGTACGGCAAGCAGGAGGCGAACCACACCTTCGGCGGCGGCTCGGTCACCGACCACGCCAACCGGTTCATGTACAACCCGTCGCACCCGGTCCCTGGCAGCAAGGGCGGCATCGTACTGGCCGCCTACACCTGGGCGGACGACGCCGTGCGCTGGGACAGTCTGGACGACGACGACCGGTACGCGTACGCCATGAACGGCCTTCAGGAGGTCTACGGGGAGCGCGTCGAGGCGTTCTACACCGGCCACGGCGCGACCCAGAGCTGGGTGCGCAACCGCTACGCGTGCGGGGAGGCCGCGGTGTTCACGCCGGGTCAGGTGGTCCGGTTGTTCCCGGCGATGGCCACCCCGGAGGGCCCGCTGCACTTCGCCGGGGACCACACGTCGCTGAAGTCCGCGTGGATCGAGGGCGCGCTGGAGTCAGCGGTGCGCGCGGCCCTTGAGGTGCACACCGCGAAGTAGGGCCCGGCTGCCTCAACTCCTGTCCGGAACCTGATTCCGGACCCGGTTCAGAAATTCCGCGTGTAGAACGGCGCGACGTAGCCCAGCATCCAGTCCCCCACCGGGTCCTGGGCCACGTCGAGCAGCACCATCGTCACCGGCCACTGGCAGCCGCCGCGGCTGAGCGCCCGCTCCAGGGCGTGCATCGCGGCGGCCCGGTCCTGCTCCTCCCAGCGGTCCAGTTCGATGCCCAGGAACAGCGCGGGGGTGTCGGTCTCGACCGTGCCGAGCGCGCGGCGCGCGCTGAGCACCACAGGGGTCGCGGCGAACTCCTCGACGGCCGCCCGCAGCAGCGCCACAGACTCCTCGTGCGGCTCGGGTTCGCGCAGCCGTACGCGGGCGCCCATCGCCCCGGCGTTGGGAATCTTCGCGAGTTCCAGGACCCCCGCGGCGGGGATCGGGATGCCGATCTCACCGCCCGGATTGACCGCGATCCCGACCTCAGGCGGCAGGCCCCGGGCGAACTCCCGCACCGGGGCGACCGTGTAGGACATCTGCCCGGCGATCATGAACAGCTGTTCCTCCGAGGTGAAGACCGGGACGTACACGCCCCCGTCGATCTCGGTGGTCGGCAGGGTCAGGTCCCGGCTGTCCGGACCGCCCCCGGCCGGCAGCGGCACCCACACCTGCCCGTCACCCAGTGCCTCGATCAACTCACCGGTGCGGCCGGGGTCCCGCGCCGCCGCGAGGAGTGCGTACTCGACGGTGTTGGTCGGGAAGACCATGGGCGGAGCTCCTCGGAAGTACGGGCCGGCGGGTCCGGGTCACTCTAAACCGTGGGTTTCAGCGAATGAGATCCGCCCGATCCTGGACGCCGCGCCCCGGTCCAGGAGCACACACGACGCGGCCCCGGTGACGCCTCCACCGATGTCCGCCCGCAGTCGGTTCCAGGTCTGCACGTGCCGGTCGAACACCGGGGCCGTGACCCCCCGCCGCCGCTTCCGCTGACCGTCCAGCGCCTGCTCCCCGGTGACCTCAAGGAGAAGGAGGTGAAAGCTTTTGCCACGGGCCCGGGCGGCCCACGCGACAACCAGGCGCAGCCACGCGTTGCGCCCACTGTCGTGCAGCACCACCGGCCCGTCGCCGCACACCGCGGCGACCACCCTGACGTAGTGCTGGACCCGGACCAGCGGCCGGTACAGGCCGTACGGCAGCGGGCCGAGGCGGGTCCGCCAGACGAAGCTCAGCCGTTCCGCGTCGAGCAGTGCGGGCCCGGGGCGCACCGCGCGGTCGAGCAGCGTGCTCTTGCCGGCCCCGGGCAGCCCGGTGACCAGGACGACCGAACCCCGCGGATAGACGAGTGCGCGACAGGTACGCCGCCGCAGGTCGTGGACGCCGGACGGGCGCAACACCGACTTCCGGTGCCTACGCGGCGCGGGCACGCGCACCACCTGGGGCTCCCCGGATGGAACCACCGGTGCGACCCGGTCCCCAACAGCGCAGTCCCCCACCGGACTCGACATGGCCCTCTCCTTCATTGCGGCCATCCTGCACCGTGCGGGGCCCCCACAACTGCCGGTCTTCCCTCGAATACCCACTCCCCGTACGACAACGGTGGTGGACCGATACTGTGCTGTGCCAAGCAGTGTCCTCTTACATCTGCCCTACGCTCCGCAAGCTCCACTTCGGGCTGATGCCGGACACCGCAGCAGATCTGTGCTGTGCCAAGCAGTGTCCTCTTACATCTGCCCTACGCTCCGCAAGCTCCACTTCGGGCTGATGCCGGACACCGCCGCGGATCTGTGCTGTCCCAAGCGGTGTCCTCTTACATCTGCCCTACGCTCCGCAAGCTCCACTTCGGGCTGATGCCGGACACCGCCGCGGATCTGAGTAGCATTCGCCCAACAACCGCATATTGGCCGTCGACCCCGCGCGGGAGAGACCCTTCGGAGATGTTTCCGAGGTGGTCGCCGAAGGAGCAAATCCTCCCCGGAAACTCTCAGGCCCCCTGTACCGCCCGGGTGAGGCATCTCTGGAAAGCAGGCCGGAGCCCTTCCGTGCGCCGCTGTGCGCAGGAGTCCGGTCTCACCCACGGTGCAAGCCGCGTCTGCCCATGGCAGCGTTGGTGAAGCTCTCAGGTCCATGACAGAGGGGGAGGGCATCGACCGTGTTGGTGCGGCCGGGCCTGCCTTGTGTCCGCACCTGCTCCGCTGCTCCGTGAGGAGATCCACGCCCATGAGCACCGTCCCCGTTGAACGCCGCACGCCGCTGGACGCCGTCCATGACGCGCGCGGCGCCACCATGACCGACTTCGCGGGCTGGAGGATGCCGCTGCGGTACGGCAGCGAGAGCGCCGAGCACAACGCCGTACGCGAAGCCGCCGGTCTGTTCGACCTCACCCATATGGGTGAGATCACCCTGCGCGGTCCGGAAGCCGCCCGCGCCCTCGACCACGCGCTGGTCGGCTTCATCTCGAAGATCGGCGTGGACCGCGCCCGCTACTCGATGATCTGTGACGTCAACGGCGGAATCCTGGACGACCTGATCGTCTACCGGCTCGCCGAGACCGAGTTCCTGGTGGTCGCGAACGCGTCCAACGCGGCGGTCGTCGCCCGTGAGCTGATCACCCGGGCCGCGGGCTTCGACGTGACCGTCACCGACGAGTCCGAGTCGTACGCGCTACTCGCTGTCCAGGGCCCGAACGCGGTGAAGATCCTGCGCGGGCTCACCGACCTGGACCTCGACGCGGTGAAGTACTACGCGATCGACCGGGCGAAGGTCGCCGGCCACGAGGTGTTCCTGGCCCGCACCGGCTACACCGGCGAGGACGGCTTCGAGTTGTTCGTCACGCCGGACGCCGCGGTCTCGCTGTGGACCTCCCTGGAGGAGGCGGGTGCCGGGCTCGGCCTGATCCCGTGCGGCCTGTCCTGCCGCGACACCCTGCGCCTGGAGGCGGGGATGCCGCTGTACGGGAACGAACTGTCCACCGGCCTGACGCCGTACGAGGCCAACCTGGGCCGGGTCGTCCGCCTCGACAAGGAGGAGGACTTCATCGGCCGCGCGGCGCTGGCCGCCCGCGCTGAAGAGGGCCCCCGCAGCACCCTGGTCGGGCTGAAGCCGGCCGGTCGGCGCATCCCGCGGCACGGCTTCCCGGTGGTCGACCCCGGCACCGGCGAGAAGATCGGCGAGGTCACCTCCGGTGCTCCGTCGCCGACGCTGGGCCACCCCATCGCGATGGCGTACGTGCCGCTGGACCGGGCCGAACCCGGCACGCGGCTGGCGATCGACATCCGCGGCAAGGCCGAGCCGGCCGAGGTTGTGGCGCTGCCGTTCTACAAGCGCGCCTGACGCACACCCGCGTCCGGCATCTGAACCCCGTACACAAGCACCCCTTTCGATCCGGGAGAATCCCAGTCATGAGCAACCCCCAGCAGCTGAGCTACACCAAGGAGCACGAGTGGCTCTCCGCGGCACAGGACGGTGTGTCCACTGTCGGCATCACCGCCCACGCCGCCGAGGCGCTCGGTGACGTGGTCTTCGTGCAGCTCCCCGAGGTCGGCCAGGCCGTCACCGCGGGCGAGACCTGCGGTGAACTGGAGTCGACGAAGTCGGTCAGCGACATCTACTCCCCGGTCACCGGTGAGGTCGTCGCGGTCAACGACGCCGTCGTGGAGGACCCGGCCCTGGTCAACTCGGCGGCCTTCGAGGGCGGCTGGCTGTTCAAAGTGAAGGTCGACGGCGAGCCCGCGGACCTCCTCACCGCCGATGAGTACGCCGCTTTCGCCGGCGCCTGACCCACCCTTTGCTGCGTTTCAACGCGTGAAGACCGCCATTTCCAGCCGGGCCACCGGGTTTTCGGCTGGGGGTCCGGGGGTTATCCCCCGGGTAGACACCGTAGAGGAGCTGCTCCGTGACGATCCTGGACCAGTCACTGGCCGAGTTCGACCCTGAGGTCAACGCCGCCGTCAACCAGGAACTGCGCCGCCAGCAGAACACCCTGGAGATGATCGCCTCCGAGAACTTCGCCCCCGTGGCGGTTCTTGAGGCACAGGGTTCGGTGCTGACCAACAAGTACGCGGAGGGCTACCCGGGCCGCCGCTACTACGGCGGCTGCGAGTTCGTCGACGTCGTCGAGACGCTGGCGATCGACCGGCTCAAGGAGCTGTTCGGCGCCGCAGCCGCCAACGTGCAGCCGCACTCGGGCGCGCAGGCCAACGCCGCGGTCTACTTCGCGCTGGTGGAGCACGGGGACACCATCCTCGGTCTCGACCTGGCCAACGGCGGCCACCTGACGCACGGCATGAAGCTGAACTTCTCCGGCCGTGAGTACAACTTCGTGTCGTACAAGGTCGACGAGTCCGGCCTGGTCGACATGGCCGAGGTCGAGCGCCTGGCCAAGGAGCACCAGCCGAAGATGATCGTCGCGGGCTGGTCCGCCTACCCGCGGCACCTGGACTTCGCCGAGTTCCGCCGGATCGCCGACTCCATCGGCGCATACCTGTGGGTCGACATGGCGCACTTCGCCGGCCTGGTGGCCGCCGGTCTGCACCCGTCGCCGGTGCCGCACGCGCACGTCGTGACCACCACCACGCACAAGACCCTCGGCGGTCCGCGCGGCGGTGCGGTCCTGTCGAACGACCCCGCGCTGATGAAGAAGATCAACTCGGCGGTCTTCCCCGGTCTCCAGGGCGGCCCGCTGGAGCACGTGATCGCCGCGAAGGCGGTGTCCTTCAAGGCCGCCGCGACCGACGAGTTCAAGGACCGCCAGGTCCGTACGCTCGAAGGCGCGAAGATCCTCGCCGAGCGCCTGCTCGCCGACGACGCGACCACCGCCGGGATCAAGGTCCTGTCCGGCGGTACGGACGTGCACCTGGTCCTCGTGGACCTGGTGGCGAACCACCTCAACGGCCGCGAGGCCGAGGACCGCCTGCACGAGGTCGGCATCACGGTCAACCGCAACGCGGTCCCGAACGACCCGCTGCCCCCGATGAAGACCTCGGGCCTGCGCATCGGCACCCCCGCGCTGGCCACCCGCGGCTTCCAGGCGGCGGACTTCACGGAGGTCGCCGACATCCTCGTCGAGGCCCTGAAGCCGTCCTACGACGACACGGTCCGCACCGCCCTCCAGGCGCGTGTGGTCAAGCTCGCCGAGAAGTACCCGCTGTACCCGGGTCTCTAAGACCTGACCGGAACGGCCCCGTCGCGAGTGATCGCGGCGGGGCCGTTCCGCGTTCGCATCGCCCGCCGAAACCAGCTGGTATCTATCGGTATCACGCGATACCGTCTATCTATGGCGATGACTCTGCGACTCGATGAGACCGACGACAAACTGCTCAGCGAGCGAGCGAAAGCGGAAAACCGCTCCAAGCAGGAGATCGTCAAGGAGGCCGTCCACGTGTACCTCACCGAACGCACACGGATCTTCGAGGATGCCGTAGCGCAGACCCTCAAGGAGAACGAGGACATCTTCAAGTGGCTCGAGGACAAGTGATCTACTACCTCAACCTGCCTGAACTCCTCCATCTCCACAAGAAGATCGTCGGTACGACCGAAGCACTGGTCCGCGACTACGGCATGCTCGAATCCGCACTCGGTTCGCCGCAGATCTCCGTGTTCGGCCAGGACGCTTACCCCAGCTTCCATCAGAAGGCCGCCGCCCTGCTCCGTTCGATCGCCCGCAACCGCGGGTTCATCGACGGCGACAAGCGCACCGCCTGGGGCGCGACCTTCACCATGTACCGGATGAACAAAGTCCCGCTGGGCCTGCCCGACACCGAGACGGTCGGTAAGTTCGTCCTCAGTGTCGCAATCGGCGAACTGGAGATCCCTGAGATCGCCGCAGTCCTGGAGTCGTGGTCGAATTCGTCCTGACTCCGGACGAAAACAGCCCCGCACCGCGTTTCCGGTGTGGGGCTGTTCCATGCGCGTCGGCCTCAGCGCGCAACCGTGAATCCACCCGTCTCCGTGGTGACAAAAAGTGGCAACACCGCGCCATGGAGACCATCGGACTGTGGGAGCTCTCCCACCACACGTCACGCATCGTCGCCCGGGCGCGCGCCGGCGAGACCATCATCGTCACCGACCACGGCGGGCCGGTCCTCCGGCTGGTCCCGGAGCAGCCGCCGACCGGCATACTCGCCCGTCTGCTGGCGGAAGGTGCCGCGGTGCCGGCTGAGGACTGGCCCACTTCCCGAACCGGCGCCGTACACCGGCGTCTACGACGCCACCGACATCCTCAACGAACAGCGCGGGGAGCGGATGTGATCTACCTCGACAGTTGCGCGGTCGTGAAGCTGGCCCACACCGAAGCCGGGACCGCCGCGCTCCGCGCCTGGCTGGCCGGGCAGCCGAAGCAGTCGGGATCAAAACCTCAGCTCCGGCCTGACCTACGCACTGGAAGCGGGCCGGCGACCCCTCAGATCGCGTACGGGGCGTCGGCCTTCCCGCCCTTCAGCTGACTACCCCGTACGCGAGGCTCTCAGCGCCCGGTGAACTCGGCCTTGCCAGGGCCGCTCTCGATGAACGACTTCATGCCGACCGTACGGTCTTCCGTCGCGAACAGCGCGGTGAACTGCAGGCGTTCGATCTCCAGGCCGGTGGCCAGGTCGGTCTCCAGTCCCCGGTCGACGGCCTCCTTCGCGGCGCGGTACGCGTACGCGGGGCCGTTCACGAAGGTCGCCGCCCACTCCAGCGCGACCTTGTACACGTCGCCCGCCGGGGCGACCTTGTCGACCAGGCCGATGGCCAGCGCCTCGTCGGCGCGCACGATGCGCCCCGAGTAGATGAGGTCTTTGGCCTTGGCCGGGCCGATCAGCCGGGGCAGCCGCTGGGTGCCGCCCGCGCCGGGGATGATACCGAGCAGGATCTCCGGCTGGCCGAGCTTCGCGTTCTCCGCCGCGACGCGGAAGTCGGCGCACAGCGCCAGCTCACAGCCGCCGCCCAGCGCCGCGCCGGTGATCGCCGCGATGACCGGCTTGGGGATGCTCGCGACGGCGGTGAGCGAGGACTGCAGGTCCGCGCTCCGGCTGGCCATGTCGGTGTACGACATGTCGGCCATCTCCTTGATGTCCGCACCGGCCGCGAAGAACTTCTCGCCGCCGTAGAAGACGACCGCCCGGACGTCCGTGCGGGCTGCGGCCTCGTGCGCGGCGGCCCGGATCTCCTCCTGGACCTGCGCGTTCAGCGCGTTCACCGGCGGCCGTTCCAGCCGGATGGTGCCGATGCCGTCGGTTACTTCAAGGTTTACGAACTCGCCCATGACCAGCTCCTTCAGTTCAGCGACAGACCTGAAGCCGACCTTATGTTCCGGCGTACGGAAGACAGAAGGAGGGTGCCCCACCGCCGTGGCGTGGGACACCCCCTAACGAAGCAACGGGCGCGCAGCGCCCCGAGCCCCACCCCCGCAAGGCGAAGGCCCGCAGCGTCCCGAGCCCCACCCCCGCAAGGCGAAGGCCCGCAGCGTCCCGAGCCCCACCCCCGCGAGGCGAGGGCGCGCAGCGTCCCGAGCGCGCCCGGAGGGCGCGGCCTGACCGGGCGACGCGCGGGCGCCGAACAGCCCCGGAGCGAAGCGACGGGGATGTGAG
>NZ_JBXAWK010000032.1:0-72241 GCF_057291755.1 Kitasatospora sp. UYEF31 | reverse complement strand
GCGATCTCCTCGCGGTCCTCCGCCGTCAACGGTCGTCGCACACTCATCGGCAACCCCTCCCACCTGCACTGTTGCTACGACGGTATGACACCACCAACTGCTACAGCTCTCCACTTGATAGAAGCCCGCCTGTCCAGTGCTGCCGGTGGATCTGGATCCTTATTCTGCAGGCGGTACGGAGAGTCGTGGGGCGTCGCAGCCGGTCTGGTCCATGACGCGGTTGGCGATCAGCACGGATAGACGGATGAGGCGACGGTCGATCTCCGGGGTGATTTCGGGAATCGTCGGGAGAAGACTTACCGAGCGGCGTGCAGGACCAAATCGGCCCGGAGGAGTGGGGTGGGACGAGCATTCGGGGATTGCAAGAAGGTAGTTTTCGTCACCCTCAGGGATTGAACTCGAGTAAATAACGCCTTCAAGTCCGCTCGGGTATTTTCTCAGGAGTTTCACATCTGGATACGACCGAGGGAATTCAGTGGGGTTAGACAACCTTCTTGCTTCAACATTTGAAATGAAGGCCATAATCGATTCCCGCTTCTCGGTATAAACATCACAACTATGTGAATCAATCCTTAGATTCAGATTATCGACCTGCCCATAAGAGCTTGCAAAGTATTCACGTGATTCGGATTTGAAAATTCCGGCAAAATCACTCTCGGGCCTAAAGATCATTAGGCAGAGCGGCGGAATTTTACTGCCGGATTCCTTCTTTTCAGGCTTCACCTTTCCCGTGTTGGAGGATATATAGATGACTGTTGAAATGGCGAAAATAACCAGAATTGCAAATCCGACCATCCGCGCTCGCAGATTTCGCGCACTACTCATTGCTTTCCTCGCCCAAAGTCAAGAACGTCTCTGCCGTGTTCGATTTCATTTTGGACTAAACGCCAGGTAGTGATAGCGTTTCTATGAGTTAACTGCTACAGCTTTCCACTTTATAGAAGCCCGCCTGTGCAGGACTACCGGTGGAGCCCCGTCCTCATTCCGCAGGCGGCACGGGGAGTCGTGGAGCGTCGCAGCCGGTCTGGTCCATGATGCGGTTAGCGATGAGCACGGATAGGCGGATGAGGCGACGATCGATCTCCGGAGTGGAGTCAGCGGTCCGCGCGATAAAGTTCACGGACCGGCGAGTACGCCCCCACTGGTCCGGCAGTGTGGGGTGAGATGGGCATTCCGGAATCGCAAGAGTGTAGAATTTTGCGCCATTAGAGTCAGAGAAAAATGCACCCTCAAGGCCATTTGGATATTTTGCAATAAATTTCCTTTCCGGGATATTCAAAAACGCCTCATCCGGGTCGGAAATATACTCAGCGGAAATATTGGAAATGTAAACCATTAGGTCTTCCAGTTGCCCTGAATTGACATCACATCCATGCACTCCGACCCTCAAGTCCGGACCATTTTCACCACCATGCACGTTTGCGTAATATTTACTCGGCGAAGTCTTGAATATTCCAGTGAAATCATTCTCTGGATGAAATATCCGCAGGCATGCCGACGGAATTTGCACAGCAACCGATTTATTCTTCTGCTGCCTGGATTCTCCCTGACCGAAAGATGCATATACAACAATCGAGAAGACAGTGGCGAGTAGTGCCATCGAAATAATCAACCAGGTCTTCGTATTTATCTTTCTGCTCACTGTTTCCCTCGTCCTGAATTAAGGAAATCCGGGCCTTGTATTATATTATTCTCAACTTCGCTCCAGATCGGCTTCCAAACGTCTTCCTGAGCTCCGCTAGTTTGCGCCCACCGCAGCACAACTTTATTCATCTGGCCATCAAGAACTGCGTTGCGAGTCCGATTTTTCCCGTCGGCGCTTCCTGTGAAACCACCGACGTGGTCGTCGTACCAATTATCGGCGTACATGTTCATCCCGCGCTGAAGGAAATCCCCCAATGGTCCTGGCGCCATGTTTAGGAAGAATCCAGGATAGTGATACATTCTTTTACTCTGCCATAGAATGTCATTCTCATACTGCCCCTTGGCTTCTGCAGCCAGGTCGTTGGCAACCGTGTTCTGCGCTGCGTTAATCACACCAAGAACGCCAGCAGACTCTTTGAGCAAACTCTTCACTGCCTGCAAGTTTTTTTCAACGTCAGGATCATGCCTCATCCGCCTGTCATATGTGTACTCGATACGGTCCAGGCCGGTAGAGAGGTACCCCTGCTCGGCGACCGCCAGCGTCGCAGCCGCATTTGGATCGAATGAAACACCATAGATAGCATTTATAAGGTTCTGTTTATCTTTGAAGTCCGCATTCGCACCCTGGTCCCAGCCGGGAATCGGGGTAATCCCGTGCTTGCTGACCATCTGTCCGTGCACATCGGAGATATAGCCAGCCATCGAATTGGCGACACTGTCCCGCATTTCCGCAGGAATCTTGCCCGACATCTCAGCACTTCCGAAGAAGGTGACAGTGTCGCCCATCACCTTTGCCATGCCCGGGCTGTGCATCGGCACCGGGTCGCTACTCCCGGGAATGTGTCCGGTGGCAGCCGATTCCAACGCCCGGCCCACCGCGTCCTTACTGGCGTACGTCCAGTCTTTGGGTGGCCGTTCCCGGTCGTACTCCTGGGTGCCGTCAGCAATGGCTGGGCGGCCGTGCAGCAAGTACTTCTGGTCGCCCGCGGTAAGTCCGGCGAAGTACTCGGTGGCCGCCTCCGGATTGTTCGCCATCGCGTCCATGAGGCCGGTCATGGGGTCGTAGCCGGCATCGTTCCGGCCGCCCGCCAGGTACGGCGGACGGGCTGCCGTCGTCTTCCACACCGACGGCCCGGCCTGCCTCTCAAAAGCCACCACATCCTTGGCCACATCGTTCAGGAACTTCTTGTCGAACTTCGCCGGCCGCCCGTCCGGCCCGGTGGCGTTGGTATGCATGAGCGCGCCCAGGGTCTGGTACCCATAGCCGTCCGTCCCCCGGCCGCCCTTCTCCCGCCCCGCCTCCTTCAGCCGCGGAAGCCACGTGGGGTCCTGCGCGAGATCGCCGCTGGCAGTCGCCAGGCTGAGCCCCAGTTGCTGCTGAAGCTGGGTCAGGCTGTTCCGTTTGGTCACTCCGTATGGACTGGTGTCCAACGGCCCCGGCGCGATCTTCGACATCAAGCCGACCGCGGTGAGCAGGTTGTCCGGACCGATCCGCTGCATCAGCTCCACGGAGAAGGCTTTGTCGCCCGCGTTGGACTCGATGAGGTAGCGGAGTCCGGTCAGTTCTTCAGGCGTCAGTGTTTCGACCCGGCCCAGCAACTGGACGGCCCGTACCGCGTCCTGATGTGGCCCGGCGCCCAAAGCCTGCGGGCTGTCGAACCGCTTAGGGTCGGCGCCCTTGGTCGACCTCAGCGATGCGGCAGCCGCTTCGTCGGCCGCGGTGGCCAGACGGAGCGCCGTACTGATCCGCTGCTCGAACGCGTGGGCCTTACCGAGGAGTTCATCACGTTTGTGCGCCCAGACCTCATTGGTCTCCACCCCCTCGAAGGGCGGGGTGAAGCCCACCAGCCCCTGCGGCGGCATGATCCACATTCCGGCCGCCTTGACCTCGGTCTCCAACTGGTGGAACGCATCCTGCTGGGTCTTGCAGTCGTTGTAGGCGTCTTCGAGTATCGAGGCGACGGCCTCCGCCTCAACGATCGCCGCAGCGATGTCCGTGACAGTACGCTTGATCTGCTGCTGCGCTAGGGCGACGGATAGCTCTATCCAGCCCGAGCCTACGACCTCGTTCAGCAGCTCACCGGTGGTCCGTGCCTCCAGAGTGCGCAGGCTTCCGGCGATCTCCTTCCAGACCTGGGCTCCGCCCTGGAGGCCGGCGAAATTCGCGTGGGCCAGTTGTTGTACGTCAACCACGGCCCGTCACCTGAGCCTGTACTGGTCTTGGGCCAGGAGTTCAGTCCCGCGCTGACGCTGAGCGTGCTCGCGGAACTGCTGCGCGATGGCCCTGAACTGGTTGATCAGCGTGCTGGTCTGGTCGGGCCACACCCGGGACAACTCCCGCAGCGCGCTTTCCAGCGCCCAGCCGGGGACCCCCGCGGCAGCGGTGGTGGCAGCGCCTTCGGCTTCCTTGTTTCCCGTACGGGCCGCATCCGCCAACCGGTCACTGGTTCCCGCGAACCGATCGAGCTGCGTGGTGTCCACGCACACGTCAGCGGTGGGGCCGCCCAGCCCCGGCAGCAGCGTGTTCGGCCTTGGGGGTAGCGGAGGACGAGGCGTCGGCGTCAGCGCCCCCTGCGGGTCCACCGCCGCCCAGAATCTGACCTGTCGATCGTCCACAGCCACTCCCCCGACCAGCGGTGCTGAATGACGCTTGAAATGATCAAGCACACCGACTGGGAACCCTATGTTCCCGTATGTCACAAGTCAATGACTGGGCGTCAGATCCATCCGCTTCCCTGCCGTCCGAAGAGACCGCCGAGGGTCTTGCCGTGCTCAGGAGTGCCCGAGCTCCTCCGCCGGTGCCGTCTCGTCCACCGACCCCGGCTCGTGGTGCAGCCGGACCGGCTCCACCGCGAACTCGTCCAGCGACAACGGAGCGGCCGGCGGCGCGTCGGGCATGACCGCCGCCTCACTGTGGCCGCCGCAGCCGTACTTGAAGGCGACCATGCAGCCGTCGGACGGGGCGTACTCGTTGGCGCACACGCCGAACGCCTGGCCGAGCGGCCCGCCGATGGTCAGCAGGAAACCGCAGCTGCCACAGTCCGCCGGGGCCGCCTGGGCCATCGGGGTCTCCGGGCCGAAGCGGTCCTCCCAGCGGTCGGCCGCCTCGTCGCGGCCGAGCAGGGACAGCACCCGGGGACGGTCCAGGCCCAGCTCGCGGGCGACCGCGGCAGGCCCGGTGCCGAGCGGCTCCGCCAGGTCGTCCTCGACGGCCGGGGCGTAACCGGGCTCCAGGCGCGGGTCGTGCTCCTTGGTGGGGAGCAGATCACCCACGCCGATGTCACCAGGGCGCAGGCGCTTGCTCCACGGCACCCACTCGGGCGCCAGGATCGCGCCCGAGCCGGGCATGAGCACCGACTCGTCGATAGTGATCAGTTTGGCCCGCGGCGCACGGGCGACGGTTACCGCCCAGTGCCAGCCGCGGTATGCGGGGTCGAGACTGGCGAACAGGTGGGTGACCACGCGGTCGCCGTCCAGCTGCACGCCAAGGTGCTCGCCGACCTGTCCGGCGCCGGCGATGTCCTCGGCGGCGGTGCGGGCAAGCTCTACCGCCTCGGCGGCTAGACGGTCGGGGGTTCTGCTTCGGCTACGGGTCGCGACACTCACGTCAGTGATTCTCTCTTACGCGGGGCGTGTCGTGGGCAGCCCTACCTCGTTGTCTTCACTATTCGCTGTTTTCGGGGCAGGTCGCACGAAGCTGCGGGGGGTCGGTTTGGCCCGTAGTCCGTGGAGATCATCCGCTTTCCACAGGTTGCCCGACCGGTGGATAAGTCGTCCGGCGCGGACGGGCCTAACGGGTGATCCGTACTCTTCGGGGGTCCCACCCGGCAGACTGCTCCAGCGTGGAATCCTGGCCGGTGCCGGGGTGCGCGGCACTGTTGCTTTCCGCAGAGCAGCACCGCGCTCTCCGCAGACCGGACCCGCGGCGGCTGACGCGGTGGGACCGGTCCCCCAAGTGACCGGATACACGCCGCATCCATTGCGGGCCTATGGGCAGGAGTGCCGCGTGACAGACATCGGGACCGGGCCACACCCCGCGGCGAAGGTGCAGGGCAGGACAGTGCACAAGGGACTGGTCCGGCGTGCGGCGGCCGGAACCGGCTCCGCCGTGACCGGGGGCGTGCGCCGACTGCGGGGCGCGGCGAAGTCCAAGGGCGCGGGCGAGAGCGGCCTGGGCCGGCTCATCGAGTTGCACGTGGTCAGCCAGGCCGGGGACGCGCTGGTGACCCTGGCGCTGGCGACCACGGTGTTCTTCTCCGTGCCGACGGACCAGGCCCGCAACCGCGTGGCCATGTATCTGCTGATCACCATGGTTCCGTTCACGTTGATGGCCCCGGTGATCGGTCCGCTCCTGGACCGGATGCGGCGGGGCCGCCGACTGGCCCTGTCGATCACCTTCCTGGCCCGTGCGCTGATGGCCGTCGCGATCGCCCGTTCGGTGCAGCACTCGGATCTGAGTCTGTATCCGGCGGCGTTCGGCGTGCTGATGGCCTCCAAGGCCTACGGCGTGTCGCGCAGTGCCACAGTGCCGCGCGTACAGCCGAAGTCGATGTCCCTGGTGAAGGTCAATTCGCGGATCAACATGTTCGGTCTGCTCGGCATGACCGCGGCGGCCCCGATCGCCGGGCTGCTGAAGTCGACCCTGGGGACGCCGTGGATGCTCTACGCCGCGGCGGCGCTGTTCGTCGTGGGCGCGGTGGTGTCGTTCACCCTCCCGGCGAAGGTCGACTCTGACGAGGGTGAGGACAAGGCGTCCTTCACCGGCGGCACTGCCGGGGCCGAGCACGAGCACACCCTGACCAAACGGCTGCCGCACCCGAATCGGGCCACCGCGTCCAGGAGGCTGCGCAGCGTGGGCCCGGCAGTCGTGCTCGCTCTGTGGGCCAATGCGGCGCTGCGCGGGTTCTCCGGGTTCCTGATCTTCTTTCTGGGCTTCCTGCTCCGGGAACACCCGGTCGGCGGGATGACGGCGGGTGTGGCGACGGCCACGGTGGTCGTCGCGGCGGGGCTCGGAAACGGCCTGGGCACAGTGCTCGGTTCGCTGCTGAAGTCCCGCGCCCCCGAGATGATCATCGTGGGCGTGCTGACCCTGTCAGTCATCGTGACCGCGGCGGCCGCCTGGCACTACGCACTGGTCACGGTGCTCGCGGTGAGCGCCGTCGGCGGCCTGGGCCAGGCACTGGCCAAACTGTCCCTGGACGCGATGATCCAGCGGGACATCCCCGAAGTCGTCCGTACGTCCGCTTTCGCCAGGTCGGAGACCGCGCTTCAGTTCGCCTGGGTGGTGGGCGGTGCGGTCGGTATCGCCCTGCCGTTGGAAGGCACGCTCGGGATGAGCGTCAGCGCGGCGGTGCTCTTTGTGGCGCTGGTGGTGCTGGGCCGCCGCCTCGCCGGGCGGCGGGCGAACGTGAAGCGGTCGCCGGGGATGAAGGTACGCAAGACGATCAGGTGAGCGGACCGGGCGCGTTCTTCCGCTAGATCCCGGGTGGGTTTCTTGCTGCTCTCTGGCGGGTTATTCGCTGTTTCCGGGTGAGTTTCTTGCCGTCATTAGCCCGTACGGACCCCTCGTACGCGCCGAACCGCCCGCCCCGGCGCAGCAACCCCCAACCCGGACGGTAGCCTTCCGATCATGTTGAATCGCCGTCGTTCTGCTATCGCGGGCACCATGCTTTTGGGTGCCGTCGCGCTGACCGGTTGTGACCTGGAGAAGCCCACACCCCTGGTGACACTGGTGAGTGGGACGACGTCGGATCACACCCAGGCCGTTTGCCTCCAGGACAACAAAAAGACGCCGCTCGAACTGGTGTCTGAGGCCTGCGGGGCCGGCGAGGAGGCCTTCAAGCAGGCACCCCACGCCAAGCTGACCCTGGACACCGGTGCCAGCTTCTCCATCGGGGTGGAACCGAAGATGGCTGAAAAGGGCTGGTACATGGCCGTCGAAGGCCACCAACTCACCGAAGTCACCACGAAGACGTACTTCACCGCCCCGTTCAAAATCTCGGACGCGATGTTCTCCACCGGCAAGCCGGTCCGGATCCAGATCGTTGAGCGGGCGAGCGACAAGCCGTTGGATGCCAAGGCCGTCTGGCTGATCGAGATCAACCCGAAGAAGATGCCGGACAAGGAAACCCAGAAGCGGTTGCAGGCGCAGCAACAACAACAGCAGTAAGTGCCGCTCGTGACCCGGCTCCTAGTGGTCACTGCGGTCCCCGTCGAGCGCACAGCGGTGCTCGGCGGGCGGGCGGCCCTCCCCCTTGTGCTGCCGGGTTGTCCGACAGCGCTGCGCACCACAGTCGGCCCGTTGACCGTCGATGTGCTGGCCGCGGGTGTCGGTCCGGCCGCGGCCGCGACCTCGGCGTCGAGCGCCCTGACCACCGCACAGTTGGCCGGGAGTCCGTACGACCTGGTCATCAGCGCCGGAATCGGCGGCGGCTTCGCTCCGGTGGCCCCGCTGGGGACCGTTGTGGTCGCGGACCGGATCATCGCCGCCGACCTGGGCGCCGGGTCGGCAGCCGGTTTCATCCCCGTCGAGGACCTGGGTTTCGGCACGGGTTCACTGCCTGCTTTTGCTGTCATCCGTACGGCTGAACTGCTGCGCGACGCCGGTCTTCCGGTGGTCGTGGGCCCCGCGCTGACCGTGTCCACGGTGACCGGGACGGCCGGGCGGGCCGCCGAACTGCGTGGTGCGTTCGAGGGTGTCGTCGAAGGCATGGAAGGTTTTGGCGTCGCTTCGGCCGCCGAAGCGCACGCGGTGCCCGTCATGGAGATCCGTACCGTGTCCAATCCGGTGGGTCCCCGCGACCGGGAGGCGTGGCGCATCCCCGACGCGTTGAAGCAGTTGACCGCAGTGTTCGATGTGCTGTTTGAGGGGTTCCCGATATGAGTGACCGGCTGTCCATAGCGTTCTCGCCGTGCCCCAACGACACGTTCACGTTCCACGCGTGGGCGCACGGCCTGCTGCCCGGGGCGCCGGGGATCGACGTCACGTACGCGGACATCGACATCACCAACGGCCTTGCCGAGCGCGGCGGGCTGGACATCCTGAAGATCTCGTACGCGCAGCTGCCGTGGGTCCTCGACGAGTACGCGCTGCTGCCGTGCGGCGGCGCGCTCGGCCACGGGGTCGGCCCGCTGGTGCTCGGCCGGGAAGCTGTCTCGCCCGCGGACCTGTCCGGCAAAGTCGTCGCGGTGCCCAGCGAACGGTCCACCGCGTACCTGCTGTTCCGGCTCTGGGCGGCGTCTTCGGTGCCCGGCGGCGTCGGCGAGATCCGTGTCCTGCCGTTCGACCAGATCATGCCCGCGGTGCGTGACGGACTCGTCGACGCCGGACTGGTGATCCACGAGGCGCGGTTCACCTTCCAGGACTACGGCCTCACGAAGATCGCCGACATGGGTGACTGGTGGGAGTCGGACACCGGCCTGCCGATCCCGCTCGGTGCGATCGTCGCCCGCCGGACGCTCGACCTCCCGGCGATCGCCGCCGCGGCGCGCGCTTCGGTCGAGCACGCCTGGGCGGACCCCGCGGCTTCTCGTACATACGTGCTCGAACACGCACAGGAGATGGACCCGGCCGTCGCCGACCAGCACATCGGGCTCTACGTCAACGAGTTCACCCGGGACCTGGGCGACGCCGGTTACGCCGCTGTCCGCGGGCTGCTCGGCCGCGCCGCCGCCGAGGGCCTGGTTCCTGCGGTCTCCGACGAGGCACTGGAGTTTCCCGGCCTGAACTCCCGGCCCGAGTTTCCGGCCTGAAGACCACGATGACCGAAATCATGATCATCCGGGCTGAATAATCATGATTTCGGTCATCGTGGTCTTCGGATCGATTCCTAGATCTTCAGCGGCCTTCTAGGCCTCGATCTGGCTGGCCACCGCACGCAGGACACCCGCCACCTGCGCCGCGGCCTTCTTGTCCGGGTAGCGCCCCCGGTTGAGCCCCTCGCGGACCTGCTCAAGCAACGTGATCAGGTCCTCGACCAGCACCGTCATCTCTTCGGGGTCCTTGCGGGAGGCGATCTTCACCGCTTCGGCCACCGAAGGACGCGGCTCGAGGACGCGCACCGACAGCGCCTGCTCGCCGCGCCGGCCTTCGACGACGCCGAACTCCACCCGGCTGCCGGGCTTGAGCGACTCGACGCCCTGCGGAAGCGCCGAGGTGTGGACGAAGACGTCACCGCCGTCGTCCCGGGAGAGGAAGCCGAAGCCCTTCTCAACGTCGAACCACTTCACTTTTCCGGTGGGCACGAGGACCTCAATCACGTCGGGGCGCGGAGGACAACCTGCTGGTGAGCAGGCACGCGCCACCGACCCCCCTCACCCGTTCAGGCTAGTGGGCGGGGGGCGTCGACCCAACAGGGATATCCCGCCGGATCACCGCGGGGTCGGCGCGTTCTACCCTGGTGCTCGTGCGTACGAACAGTTCAGAAAAGGTGTCCGGTTCCGGCGAGCGACTGATCCGGATCGGCGCGGTGGTCTTCATCGTCGGTACGGTGGCCGCGCTGGCCACGATCACCCCGTTGTTGATCGGCGCGACCGCGCTGCCGACGGGGGTGTACGCGATGAGCGGGCTGATGCCGCTGGGCTTCGCCATGGCGATGGTCGGGCTGGTGCTGCAGGTCAGGTCGCAGAGGCGCCCGACCTCGGTTTGAGCAGGCCGCGCGCTCAGGCGGCCGCGGCCACATAGGCCGCCAGCCACTGCGGGAACTCGGTCAGGTCCGCGAGCACCACGTCCGCGCCGGCCGCGCGCAGCTCCGCCGCGCTCATCGGCCCGGTCGGGACCGACACCGCGAGCGCCCCGGCGGCCTGCGCGCCGATGATGTCGCCGGTGTGGTCCCCGACGTAGACCGTCGCCCCGTGGGCGCGCAGCGCGTCGGCCTTCTCCAGTGCCCAGAGGTCCCCGACGAGCTCGGCGACGTCGAAGCCGAGGTGTTCGACGTGCAGTCGCGCGTTGGGCGCGTTCTTGCCGGTGACGACGAGGCTGCGGCCTCCCGCTTCGCGGACGGCCGCCAGTGCCTCGTGGGCGCCGGGCAGTGCCGTGGTGAAGGGGACGCCGACGGTCGGGTACAGCGCGCGGTAACGGGCGGTCATCTCCACGACCCGGCCGGCCGGGAACCAGTTCAGCAGTTCGTCGGCGAGCGGCGGACCGAGGCGCGAGGTCACCAGCGCGACGTCGATTTCCACGCCGGTCTCGTCGGCCAGTCGCTGATAGACGGCGCCGATGCAGGCACGGGAGTCGATGAGCGTCATGTCGAGGTCGAACCCGACGACCAGACCGCTGCTCCCACTGTCACGGCCGCCGGTGCTGAAAGTGTTTCGAGGTGCCGTAGTCACCCGGTCAGCCTACGTGCCGCCGATGGGCGGACGACCGGCACAGGCGATCCGCTCAAGCGTGGCCAGCTCCCGGCAGGCACGCGCCACGCGGCACCCCAGGACACACTCCGCTACAGAGTGTCATATTGCCCGGGTTGCTTAGGTTAACCTAACCTTATCCCGTGACAGGCACACAGACCCGCGACCACCTCGCGCTGCGCCGCACCCTCCTTGTGGTCGCGGCTGCTGCGCTCCTTGTCGTCGCCTGCCTGCTCTCACTGTCCGTAGGTAGTCGCACGATCCCCCTCGGTACCACGTGGGATGCCCTGTGGCACGGCGGCGACTCCGCCGACGCCATCGTGGTCCGCACCATGCGGGTCCCCCGTACAGTCGTCGGGCTCATGGTCGGCGCGGCCCTCGGGCTCGCCGGAGCGGCCATGCAGGGGCTCACCCGCAACCCCATCGCCGAACCGGGCATCCTCGGCATCTCCACCGGAGCCGCCCTCGGCATCGTGGTGGCCATCGCCGGATTCGGCATCAGCTCGCTGGCCGGATACGTCTGGTTCGGCTTCGGCGGCGCGATGCTCACCGCCGTGCTCGTCTACACCGTCGCCTCCCGTGGCCGGGGCGGGGCCTCCCCGGTGAAACTCGCACTGTCCGGGCAGGCGCTGGCCGCGTCCCTCGGCGCGCTCATCACCACGGTCCTGACGCTCGACCAGAAGACCATGGACGCGTACCGCTTCTGGCTGGTCGGCTCGCTCTCCGGCCGCGACGCGGACGTCGCCCTGCAAGTGCTCCCGTTCCTCGCGCTCGGTGCCGTGCTGGTCCTGGCGACCGCCCGCGGCCTGGACGCGCTCGCCCTGGGCGACGACCTCGCCGCGGGCCTGGGCAAGAACGTCGTACGCGTCCGGATCACCGGCGGCATCGGCGCGGTCATGCTCACCGGCGCGGCGGTCGCCGTCACCGGGCCGATCGGCTTCGTCGGCCTGGCCGTGCCGCACGCCGCCCGCGCGATGGTCGGCACCGACCACCGCTGGATGCTGCCGGCCGCCGCACTGATCGGCCCCGTACTCCTGCTGACCGCCGACGTCGTCGGCCGCGTCCTGTTCCCGCCTTCGGAGGTACCGGTCGGCGTGATGACCGCACTGGTCGGTGTCCCGATCCTGATCGCCCTGGTCCGCCGCCGTTCGGTGGCGGGTTCATGAGCGCCGGTCAGGAGAGCGCCCTGAACCTGAAACTGAACCTGAACCTGAAACTGGAGCCAGAACCGGAACCGGAACTGAAACCGGAACTGAAACCAGAACTCAAGCCGGAACCGGAGCCGGGTCCCGGACTCCTGAAACCCCGCCCCGCGGGCTACGCGCTCGCCCGCTTCGGCGGCGGCTCGTTCCTCCTCCACCGCCGCTCGCTCGTGATGTCCGGCCTTCTGTTGCTCGCGCTCGCCACGGTGTTCACCGCCGCGCTGTGCGTGGGCCGCTCATACGTCGCCCCGTTCGACGCGATCGCCTCCGCACTCGGCCTGAACCACGACTTCGACCTGGTCGTGGGCACCCTGCGGCTGCCCCGCGCGGTCACCGGCGTGCTGGTCGGGCTCGCCTTCGGCGTCTCGGGCGCGCTCATCCAGACCGTCGCCCGCAACCCGCTAGCCAGCCCGGACATCATCGGCGTCACGCACGGTGCGACGGCCGCCGTGGTCTTCCTGCTGATGCTCGGCGTGGACATCTCCTTCTGGGGGCCGGTCGCCGCAGCCGGCGGCGGCATCGTCGCAGCCGCCCTCGTCTATGTACTGGCCTGGCGCAAGGGCCTGCACGCGCAGCGTTTCGTCCTGATCGGCCTCGGCATCTCACTGGGCCTGGCCGCCTTCACCAACCTGCTGCTCACCAAGGTGGACGTCGTCACGGCGCAACAGTCCAAAGTGTGGATGTCCGGCAGCCTGAACGGTCGCGGCTGGGACCACGCGTGGCCGCTGGCAGTCACCCTGCTTGTCGCGCTGCCCTTCCTCGCCTGGGCCGCGCGAGCCGCCCGTACGGTCACATTCGACGATCTGACCGCGACCGGCCTGGGTGTCCGCCTCGGCCGGGTGCGGCTGGGCCTGGCACTGACCGGTGTGCTCATCGCGTCGATGGCCACGTCGGCGGCCGGTCCGGTGGACTTCGTGGCGCTGCTCGCCCCGCAGGTGGCCCGGCGGCTGGCCCGGACCCCGCACATACCGCTCGTGTGCTCCGCGCTGACCGGCGCGGTGATCGTCGCACTGGGCGACATCCTGGCGCGCACCGTCTTCCCGTCGACCGAACTGCCGGTCGGCGTCCTCACCGCGGCCATCGGCGGCCCGTATCTGATGTGGCTGCTGTCCCGCTCGCGTACCGGAGGCAACCTGTGAGCACCGACCGGCTGACCGCCCGGGGGCTGACCCTCGCGTACGACGACCGGGTCGTCGTACGCGACCTGGACGTCGGGATCCCACCCGGCAAGGTCACGGTGATCGTCGGCCCCAACGCGTGCGGCAAGTCCACGCTGCTCCGGGCGCTCGGGCGGCTGCTCAAGCCGGTCGCCGGTGCGGTGCTGCTGGACGGCGCGGAGATCCACCGGATGCCGACCAAGGAGGTCGCCCGGCGGATCGGCGTCCTGCCGCAGACCCCCGTCGCCCCCGAGGGCATCACCGTGGCCGACCTCGTCTCCCGGGGCCGCCAGCCGCACCAGAAATGGTGGCAGCAGTGGTCCGAGGAGGACGAGGCCACCATCGCCGAGGCGATGGACCGGACGGGCATCACCGACCTGCACGACCGCTACGTGGACGAACTGTCCGGCGGCCAGCGGCAGCGGGTGTGGATCGCGATGGCGCTGGCCCAGGGCACCGGTGTGCTGTTGCTCGACGAGCCGACGACCTATCTCGACATCGCGCACCAGGTCGAGGTGCTCGACCTGGTGACCGAGCTGAACCGGCAGCGCGGCCGTACGGTCGTCGCCGTCCTGCACGACCTCAACCAGTCGTGCCGCTACGCGGACCATCTGATCGCGATGCGCGCCGGGGAAATCGTCGCTGCGGGCGCGCCCGCCGACATCATCACCGCAGAGCTGGTGAGGGACGTCTTCCAACTGGACTGCGTGGTGGTGCCCGACCCGGTCACCGGATCGCCGATGGTCGTGCCTGGCATGCCCCGCGGCCACTCCGCCGGTCTGCCTGCCGCGCACGTTTTGTTGCACAGCGACGACGCGGTGCGGCCCGTGACCGTGCCGGAGTCCGCGTGAAGCGGCCCGGCTGTGCCGCGAACGTGCGGGAGCCCGCGTGAAGAAACCCGGCTGTGCCGCGATCGCGCGAACCCTCGGCGAGGCCGCCCGGGGCACCGCGCCGGAGAACTGCGACGCGTGGGTCCTGGTCGAGCATCCGGGCCCGTGGCCGGCGTACGACGCCCCGCCGGGCATCCCGGGCGACGTACTCACCCTGCTCGACCTGCTCCCCGCCCACCGCATCCGGACGCAGCTGATCCGGCGGCCCGGTGCGCGTCGGCCCGTGCCGCCGCACCAGGTCTTCATCTGCTACTCCGGCGGCCCCGGCGGCGAACCGTGGACCGAGACCCGTGAGGTCGCTGACCTGTGCGAACTGCTCGCCCTCGACTGGGAGTCGATCGGCCGGGGAGTACGCCCGCGCTGGGGCGCCGGGCACGCCGAGCCTTTGCTGCTCGTCTGCACCCACGGCAAGCGCGAACGCTGCTGCGCGGAGTTCGGCCGCCCGACGGCCAAGAAGTTGGCCGCGCTGTACGGCGACCACGTCTGGGAGACCACCCACGTCAGCGGTGACCGCTTCGCCGCGAACCTGGTGACGCTGCCGTGGGGCACCTACCACGGGAAGGTCACCGAGGACGTGGCCGCGGACGTCGGCGGCGCGTGCATGCGTGGTGAGGTCTCCCTGGAGCACTACCGGGGCCGCGCCGGTGAACCGGCCGCCGTGCAGGCCGCGGCCTGGTTCGCGCACCGCGCGGCGGATGTGTCCCTGGTGTCCGGTGTCCGCACGCTGTCGCACCTCACGTACCAGGACGGTCGTACGTCCGTCGACGTCGAAGCCGGCGGCCGGCTCTTCCAGATCACCGTACGGACCGCGAAGTCCGGTTGTCCCCGGCTCACTTCGTGCTCGGAGAGCACGGTGGCCGACCCCGACGAATTCGTCCTGGACGAGCTCCTGGAGCTAGGCGCCGCCGGTCAAGCCGCAGATCGCGTACGGGTTTCCCGTACGCGAGGTCATTCGTAGAACCCGTGCGACCCGGCACCGTCCCGCCGCGTCGCGCACCGCGGTAACCAGCTGAGAACCCCCCGAAAGGCACCACCCCTGATGAACATGAAGACACGCACCTCCGTCCTCGCGGTCGCCGCGGGCCTCGCGCTCACGACCGCCGCGTGCGGCTCCTCCGACAGCGCCAAGGACAACAAGGCGACCGGTGGCGAGACCCGCACCGTGCAGTCGGCCAACGGTGAGATCAAGGTCCCGGTCGCGCCCAAGCGGGTGGTGACCCTCGACCTCGGCGAGCTCGACACCGCCGTGACCCTCGGTGTGAAGCCGGTCGGCACAGTCGGCATCCAGGCCGGTCAGGCGCTGCCGGAGTACCTCAAGCCCAAGCTCGACGGCATCAAGCAGGTCGGCGTGATCGGCGCCCCCGACCTGGAGGCCATCAAGAACCTCAAGCCCGACCTGATCCTGGGCAGCAACTTCCGCGACAAGGACCGCTACGACGAACTGTCCAAGATCGCACCGACGGTGTTCACCGTGCAGGTCGGCAAGGAGTGGCTGAAGAACTTCCCGGTCCAGGCCGACGCGCTGAACAAGAAGACCGAGGGCGAGAAGGTCGTCGCGGACTTCAACAAGCGGGCCAAGGAGCAGGGCGCGAAGCTCGGCGACCCGGCCGCTGTCAAGGTCAGCATGCTGCGCTTCATGGCCGGCCAGAACCGGCTGATGGGCAAGGGCAGCTTCATCGGCAACATCTTCGACGCGGTCGGCCTGGGCCGCCCGGCGGACCAGAACGTCGACGCGTTCATGGTCGAGGTCAGCCCCGAGCAGATCGAGAAGGCCGACGGCGACGTCCTGTTCGTCTCCACGTACGGCGACCCGGCCAAGACGGCCCAGGGCAAGGTCATGGACGGGGCGCTCTGGAAGACGCTGGGCGCGGTGAAGAGCGGCAACGCGCACGTCGTCAACGACGACTACTGGATGGTCAGCACCGGCTATACGGCGGCGAACAAGGTGCTGGACGACCTGGGCGGGTTCCTGCCGCCGAAGAAGTAATCCCGGCCGCACTCCACCGCTCGCTGCCACGTCGGTCGTGTACAGAAGTCCCCTCCGCCATCTCTGGAAGGGAATTCGGTACACGACCGACGCGCTTCACCCCTCCAGCACCACCACACCGCGCTGGTACCGGACAAGCCGCCACACCAGGTAGGCAGTGGCCAGCCCCGCGGCGATCCGCACCATCGACGGGGTCTCGCCCCAGAACCACGCGTACGACGTCGGCACGTCGGGGTCCGCGGCGCGGTCCGGACCCCACTTTCCCTTGCCCCGCAGCCACGCGGCGACCGCGTAGCCGGTGACCACCAGGCCGGGGATCAGGTAGACGGCGGTGCGTTTCTCGCCCTCCGCCCACAAGTAGGCGGCGAACACTGCGAAGAAGCCGAGCAGGCAGACCACCACGGAGCCGACCGCCGCGCCGACGGCCAGGATGAGGATCGCGAGGATCTCCCGCGGCCGGGTCCTGACGAATTCCAGCGGCGTCACGGCGACGACGGATTCCAACGCCAACCCGTCGCCCTCGCCGTCGGCCAGGTCGTCGAACCCGGGGTCCGGGGCGAGGCCGATCGGGTAGGCCGGGCCGGCCTCCGACTTCCCCGCGGCGGAGGCCTTGGTCAGGTCGGCCCCGCTGCCGCTGCTGGGCCGCTGCCGCCACCAGCTCTCGTCCGCCTGCGCGGGGGTTGTCTGCTGCGGCACCCGGCGCGCGGTCCCGGCGGGCCGCTTCACCGCGCCCTCCCACACGTCGGGCATCGGCGTCGTATCCGGCCGGAAACCTATCTGCGAGGCCACCGAGCCCTGCCCGGCCGTACGCCCCAGCATGTGGCCGAGGCCGGGGTCCTCCCCTTCGGGCCCGACCGGTTCCGTGGCGCCGTACTCGGGCGCCCGGAACGCCTCGTTGGCGACCATCGACTCGGCGCTGCCGAGCCGGGCCAGGATGCGGCGGACCACCGTCGGGGTGTCGGCGGGAGCTTCCTCGCGCTCGCTGTTGATCTGGCTGCGCAGCCGCTCGACCAGACGCATCCGGTCGGCGGGCCTCAGCCGCCGCTGGGCGATGGTGGCCACCTCGCCCAGGTAGTCGAGGACCAGGCGGTCGCTCTCGAAGTCCATCCGGGCCCCCAAGCCATCGGTGCTCTGCGGTGCGCCGCGCTGCGGCGACAGGTCATCGTACGAGTGCGGCGGGCAACCAGGCAGTCGTTCCGTGAGGATCAAGCCGCGGTCCGCTCACCGGAGGTGTACCCGCCGGGAGGCGCGGCAGTGTCGACGCGGGCCGGTAACGTAGGCGGGATGACCACCACCGTGCCGAGTGCCCGCCGCAGCGACCCGACCGGGGCCGGCGCACCCCGCACCCTCGCGGAGGACCTGCGTGCCCGGACCACCGCCGGGCTCGCCGACCTGTTGCGGGCCCGCCCCGACCTGACCGCGCCGGTGCCGGTGGACCTGACGCAGTTGGCGACCCGGGCGACCACCCGGGCCTCGGTGGCCCGCGCCCTGGAGCGGCTCGACCGCTTCACCCTGCAAGTGGTGGACGCGACAGTCGTCCTGCAGGACGGATTCGCGTACGGGCGGCTCAAGGAATTGGTCGGCGATGTCCCGCAGTTCGACGGCGCGGTGGCCCGGCTGCGCTCGCTGGCCCTGTTGTGGGGACCCGACGACGCGCTGCGGGTCGTCCGTACGGTCCGGGAATTGCTGGGTTCCTCCCCCGCCGGGCTCGGCCCGACGCTGACGACGGCGCTGGCCGGAGCCTCCCCCGTGCGGCTTCAGGAGTATCTGGCCGATCTCGGTCTGCCGCCGACCGGTGACCCGCGGTCCGCGGTGAACGCGATGGTGAGTCTGTTCGACACTTCGGCCGGTCTGGCGTCGATCCTGATCCAGGGGCCGCCGCAGGCGCTGGAAGTGCTGGAGAAGCTGGCGTGGGGGCCGACTGTCGGCAGCGTCCGCGGCGCTGACCGACCGGTGCGCGCGGCCGACGCGACGACCCCGGTGGAGTGGCTGCTCGCCCGCGGACTGCTGATCCCCGCCGGGCCTGACGCTGTCGTGCTCCCGCGTGAGGCCGCGTTGCAGTTGCGCGGCGGCAAGGTGCACGCCGAGCTCGAACCTGAACCGCCGGTGCTCGACGTCCGCACATTTGATCCACAGACTGTGGACGGCACGGCCGCCGGGCAGGCTTTCGTCGCCGTCCGCCGGATCGAAGACCTGCTCGAACTGTGGTCCCCCGGCGGCCCGCCGATGCTGCGCGCCGGGGGGATCGGCGTGCGTGAGGCCAAGCGCACGGCGACCCAGTTGGACGTGCCCGAGTCCGAGGCGGCCCTGTGGATGGAGCTCGCCTACGCGGCCGGGCTCGCGGCGGGCGACGGCGAAGAGAATGAAATCTGGCTGCCGACCCCGGCCTACGACCTGTGGCGGGCGCAACCCACACCCGAGCGCTGGGCGGTGCTCGCCGGGGTGTGGCTGGAGACGACCCGGGTCGCTTCGCTCGCCGGGTCGAAAGATGAGAAGGGGAAGGTACGGAACGCTCTGGGTCCGGACCTGGACCGCACACCTGTCCCTGAACTGCGGCGCGGCGTGCTCGAACTCCTGGCCGCCCAGCCGGTGGGCGGCGCGGTGCCCGCCGCGCAGGTGTCCGCCTGCCTCGGCTGGCAGCGCCCGCTCCGGGCGGCCAAGCTGCGGCAGACACTCGTACCGCAGTTGCTCCTCGAAGCCGAGTTGCTCGGAGTGACCGGCCGCGGGGCAATCGCCTCGTACAGTCATGCGGTTTTGGACGGCAACCTGACCGTGGCCGCGGACGGGCTGCGCCCGCTGCTGCCCGAACCCCTCGACCACGTACTGCTGCAAGCCGACCTGACCGCCGTCGCCCCCGGCCCGTTGGTCGCCGCGCTGGCGCAGGAGCTGCACCTGGCCGCCGACGTGGAGTCCACCGGCGGCGCGACCGTCTACCGGTTCTCCGAGGCGTCCGTACGCCGGGCCCTGGACTTCGGCCGGTCGGCCACCGACCTCCACCGGATGCTCGCGGCGCACTCACGCACCCCGGTGCCACAGCCGCTCACCTACCTGATCGACGACGTCTCCCGGCGGCACGGCAGAGTCCGGGTCGGTTCCGCTTCCGCGTATCTGCGCTGTGACGACCCCAGCCTGCTCGCCGAACTGCTGGCCGACCGCCGGTCCGCCGACCTGCGCCTGCGGCTGCTCGCGCCAACTGTGGCCGTCGCCCAGGCCGCACCGGACAGCGTGCTGGAGAAGCTGCGCACGATGGGCTACGCCCCGGCTGCCGAATCGGCCACCGGCGACGTCCTGGTCACCCGCCCCGACGCCTGCCGCACACCGCCGCGCTCACTCCCGCCGAAGGTCACCGGCGAACCGCCGACGCTGAGTCCCGCATTGCTGAAATCCGCCGTCGCCGCCATCCGGGCCGGGGACCTCGCCGGTTCCGTCGCGACCGAGGAGGCCGGCGAACTCCCCCGCACGACCGCCGCCGAGACGCTGCTCGTCCTGCAGTCCGCGCTCGCCGCGCAGCGGACCGTACGCATCGGCCACGTCTCACCTGAGGGCCGGGCGACCCGGCACCTGGTCCTGCCGATCAGTCTCCAGGGCGGCTACGTGACGGTCCAGGACCACACACTCGGCGGGACGCACACGTATCTGCTGCACAGGATCACGGGCGTGGCCGAGGTCGCTCCGGAGTAGCGGCCCGGGCCGGGGGCAGCCCGGACCGCAAGGCGCGCAGTAACGAATCAAGCACTCACGGTTTGCTAGAATCATTTTAGGTAAAATGAATCTACCCAAGTGGCAGGCATAGCTGAGTTCATCGGACGGTCCACGGAACTGACCGCTCTCACCAAAGCGCTGACCCGGGTACGCAGCAGCGGGGAAGGCTCTTCGGTCGCCATAAGGGGCCGCCGCCAGGTAGGGAAATCCAGGCTTGCCCAGGAGTTCTGCGACCAGGCCGAGGTGCCGTACTTCTTCTTCGCCGCAACCAAGGGCATGTCACCCGTCGCGTCCGTTTCCCGGTTCTGCGCCGAACTCCGGGAGTCCGGACTTCCCACAGACCCGGCCCTGGTCCCCGACCTCAGCAACGGCAACTGGTCGGACGCCCTGCGCGTCCTCGCCGCTGTCCTGCCGGACGCTCCATGTGTCATCGTCCTCGACGAAATCCCCTGGCTGGCCGAACAGGACCAGGTCTTCGACGGAGCGCTCCAGACCGCATGGGACCGCCTGCTTTCCCGCAGGCCGGTCCTCCTCCTGCTGCTGGGCAGCGACCCGCACATGATGGAACGGTTCACGGCATACGACCGGCCGTTCTACGGACGGGCCACCCCGCTGCGGCTGGGACCGCTCAATCCGTACGAGACCGGAACCGCCCTGGGTCTGGACGCCGCCGACGCCCTGGACGCACATCTCGTGTGCGGCGGACTGCCCGGAATCATCCGGGCCTGGCCTCAGGGCACCCCTGCCCTCGAATTCATCCGGCAGGAATGCCACGATCCGGCCTCGCCCCTGTTCGCCGTACCCGAAACGGCTCTGATGGCCGAGTTCCCCCAGCCCGACCACGCGCGCAGAGTCCTGGAAGCCATCGGGAGCGGCGAACGCACTCAGGCCAACATCGCCGCCGCGGCCGGCGGACGGGGCGGCGGCCTTCCGTCC
This sequence comes from Kitasatospora sp. UYEF31, assembly GCF_057291755.1. Lineage (NCBI taxonomy): Bacteria > Bacillati > Actinomycetota > Actinomycetes > Kitasatosporales > Streptomycetaceae > Kitasatospora > Kitasatospora sp. UYEF31. The sequence continues at coordinate 51,375 of NZ_JBXAWK010000032.1, read as the reverse complement.
GGGGAACTGTCCCCTTTGCTTCGGCGTCTGACCGAGGAAAAGGCCGTGGTCGTTCAGGAATCGCCGTTGTCCACCGTTTCGGGGAAACCTTCGCTCTACCGGGTCGCGGACAGCAACCTGCGTCTCCACCTCGCGCTGTTGCGCGACGCCGCCGAGGAGATCCGCCGCGGCCGCCCGCAGATGGCCTACCGACTGATCGAACGCCGCTGGACCTCCTGGCGGGGGCGTGCGATCGAACCTCTTGTACGTGAAGCCCTCGCCCGCGCGGCCCACACCCTCCCCTGGCCGGAGACCGGCGAAGTGGGCGGCTGGTGGAACCGACGATTCGACCCTGAGGTAGACCTTGTCGGCGCCGACCGGGGGCCGATCGCCCGCCAGGTCTACTTCGCCGGGTCCGTCAAATGGCTGGGTACGTCTTTCGACGGCCACGACCTGGCGGCGCTCCGAACGGGAGCCGCAGCGATCCCCGGATGGTCCGAGGCCGCGCAACCCGGCCTTGTCGGCGTATCCCTATCGGGATTCGATGTCCCCAAGGACGGGCTGGACGTGTGCTGGGGTGCCGGCGAAGTGTACGAAGCCTGGCGGTGACGGGAGTTCACTCCCCGCCAGACAACTGCCCGCCAGACAACTGCCCGTCATCGCGACGATGGCTCTCGCCCACGAAGCGCTACCGGCACGCCCCGCCGGACCTCAGATCCACTTTGCGGCCGAGGCGAAGCAAAAAGCCACCATCCGGCAATGCGTGACACACATCACATCACCCTAAGTCTCCCCCTCCTCGCACAGAAAGGCAAAGGGAGCGCAAAACGGTCGTCGATGTCCAGCAAAGCGGACTAATGCCCAAGGGTGCCAACTACCGAAGGTAGTCGCACGTCTTCGGTAGGCAATCTTCTTCCATCATGGCCTTGATCAATCCCTCCTGTGCTGGCATCTTCTAATCATCGCACTAGGAACGCACCTGGCAGCGTGACCAAAGAATCCATCCTGAGGGGGGAATGAATAAAATCAAACGCCTTCTGAGCGCCACTCGGAAGTGGCGGAATCAACGATAACGACCTTCGCAAATCAAAGCCGAGACACTCTTCTGATCGAATCAGGGTCGCGGCTACTTAGGGAACATAAATCATGCATTCGAAAATTTCAACACTCCGAATGATGCCGGCCATCGCAGCTGTCATCATTCTTTCCGCATGCGCTAATTCGGAAAGCAAGGACAAAGGGAAAGAACCCGCGTTGGGCGAAGTCAAGAAAGTCACTTCATATCAAGATCTAGCCCTCCCGTTTGACGCGTATGATTTCGACGGGCAAACACAGTCCAAAATAGATCAAACAACAAAAATGCTCGCAAGAGACTGCATGGTGCGCTTCGGGATCGACTGGCCAGTCCTAGAGATTTTGGAAGTAAAAAAATCATCAAACGATAGGAGATACGGAACATTCTCAATCGAAGAAGCAGCGGAATTTGGATACCACCCCCCCGCACCTAAGGGTGGGGACGAGGAAGAGAAACCAAAGCTTCCTCCCGGAGTTTCTCGCGAGGCGCTGGCTGTTTACTCTGGGGCTACTGCATCGTATGCGAGCAAGGAGGTCCCGCAGGGCGGGTGTCTCGGGGAAGCCAGGCGGGCACTCGAAGCCGGCGCACCACCAGCATCCAACTCCTCTCTCGACTCTCTCAGAATGCCAGCTCTAGAGCGCATGGAAAGCGACAGTCGAACGCTTGCTGCTTTCTCTAAGTGGAGCGAATGCATGAAAAAATCAGGCTTTAAATACAAAAACCCACGGGAATCCAACGACAGTCAAAAATGGTGGTCTGGAAGCGAAGGAGATAAACCCGGAATGGAAGAAAAGAAAACCGCCACTGCAGATGTAAAATGCAAATTCGAAACCGGCCTGATCGACGTCATGGCTTCCGTGGAATCGGCCTATCAAAAGAGATCGATCGATCGGGACCCGGAAATATTCTCAGATCTCAAAAAAAGGAAATCTGTCGTAATCTCCAACATAAACAGGATGCTCACTGAAGGTAAATAGACAAAACAGCCACCGGGGAATCGCAGGGCGAAATACCGCTTTAAAGACCCTTAGAAACAGCATCTCCGAACAGTCAGCGCAGTAAGGATCAGCAAAATATGGCTGAACAGCATCCTGGCGTACAGCTATCCAGGCCTGTTGACATAGAACGTCCAGCTTTGGCTCGGCGTCGCCGGCTTCTGTTCGCCGTCATTGCTAGTGCAGCCGTCCTGGCCGGCTCCGGTATCGGTGTATCTTTCCTTGTAAAATCCCCGGATCAAGTCGCTGCCGAGGCCGATGCGCCCCCCTCATCAATCCTTACCGCAACCACCGAGAAGCGGCCACTCAAAGACACAGTCGTAGTCCGGGGCAAAATCACCGCCGCACAGTCGGTGCACATTGCCCCGTCTGGCGGCAGCAGCAAAAACAGCGGCAAGCCGGTAGTGACCGGAATCCACGTAAAAGTCGGCGCGACGGTCAAAGCCGGACAGGTCATGATCGAGGTATCCGGTCGTCCCGTATTCGCACTGACCGGCTCAGTGCCGACCTACCGCGACCTTAAACCGGGGGCCGTCGGCGACGATGTCGCCCAGCTGCAAAAGGCATTGACTTCGCTCGGTTTCAAGTCGACGGACAAGGCCGGGAATTACGGACCTTCCACCAAAGCAGCCGTTCAAAAGTTCTACACCTCGATCGGATACGACCCGCTACCCGCAGCAGACGGCGGCGACCAGCAGATCCAGGCTGCGCAGAAGCAAGTAAAGCAGGTCGAAAGGCAGTTGGAGGCAGCGAAGGAAGCTGATTCAGCCGCGCAAACTCCACCACAGACACCACAGACACCACGGCCCGTTGGCACTCCGGCTGAGAATAAGACAGGTGGCGACAGTAAGACCCAACTCCGTTATGCAACTGAAGACTTGGTCGCTGCCAAAAAAGCCCTCACCGAGTTGCAAGCCGCCGCCGGACCTATGGTCCCGGTGGGCGAAGTCGTCTTCGTCCAGGGCTTCCCCGCCCGCGTCGACGCCGTCAAGGCCGCCGTCGGCGGCGAGGTCAAGGAGGAGCTCCTGACCCTCTCGGCCGGTGAACTCGTCGTCCAGGGCGGCCTCGCAGCCCACGAGAGGGGCCTGATCCGGCCAGGGCAATCCGTACAGATCCTGTCCGAACTCGGCGGGGAATCCGTGACCGGAGCCGTCACTGCTATATCCGACACTCCGGTAACCACCGCCGGCGACAGCAGTTCCCAACGGACCCAGGTTTCCGGCGGCCGGGGCTACACCATGACGGTCAAGCCGAATCAGCCGCTCGACCCGAAGCTCGCCGGCCAGGACGTGCGCCTCACCGTCGAAGCCGCGTCCAGCGACGGCCCGGTGCTGGTGGTCCCGGTCACCGCGGTGTCCGCCGGAGCTGACGGCCGTACGGTCGTCACCGTCCTGGAGGCGTCCGGCGACCGCCGCCGGGTCGAAGTCACCCCCGGCACCTCGGGGGACGGATATGTCGCCGTCATCCCCGTAGCCGGAAACTCCCTCGCTCCCGGTGACAAGGTCATCGTCGGTGTGAAATCCGGGAGTTCGAAGAACAACGCAACTGATCCCACCGGCCGTGCCTCATGACTCCACCGGTGATCGAACTCCGCCAGGCAGGACTCACGTACCCCGGACCGCCTGCCGTCGACGCCCTGCTGCCCTGCGATCTGACGGTTGATCAGGGTGAGTACGTCACCATCGTCGGCCCGTCCGGCTCCGGGAAGTCCACCTTCCTCAACATCGCCGGGCTGCTCGACCGCCCCACCTGCGGCAGCTACCTCCTGGACGGCATCGACACCGCCGGGCTCAAGGAAGCAGACCGGGCGGCTTTGCGCGGGCAGCGCATCGGCTTTGTCTTCCAGGCGTTCCATCTCCTGCCCTACCGCAGCGCGTTGGAGAACGTCCTCCTGGCACTGCTCTACGGCGGTGTCCCCCGCAAGGAGCGCGATTCCCGCGCCCGTGCGGCCCTGGAGAAGGTCGGTCTCGCCCACCGTGTCAATGCAGTCCCCACCACCCTGTCCGGCGGCGAGCGCCAACGGGTGGCGATCGCCCGCGCACTGGTCGCCGAACCCTCCCTCCTGCTGTGCGACGAGCCCACCGGCAACCTCGACACCGCTACCGCCGAAACTGTGCTCGGCCTACTTGACCAGCTGAACGCCGACGGCATGACAGTCATGGTCATCACCCACGACCCTGACGTTGCCGCCCGAGCCTCCCGTACGGTCACCATCCGCGACGGCCGCCTCTTCGAAGCCACCCCGTCGATCATGCTCGAAACGTCGTGATCCCCCGTGAAACCACAGCATTCGGAACATGATCGAGCCCAAGGTCCAAAACCCGCCCGGCGTTCACAGCTGGCCTGGCGCGACCTGCTGGGCGAAGCGCTCGCAGGAATCCTGCAGCGCCCGTCCCGCTCCGCGCTGACCACCCTCGGCACGGTGCTCGGCGTCGGCACCTTCGTCGCCGTACTCGGCCTGACGGCCACCGTCTCGTCGCAGATCGACTCGCGCTTCAACGCGCTGACCGCCACTGAGGTCACTGTCGAGGACACCGGCGGCGAAGACCCTGACGACGTGCCCATCGGGTTCCCGGTCGACGCTGACCAGAAAATCCGCAGTCTCAACGGTGTTCGGTCCGCAGGCGTCTACTGGCAGGTCAAGCTGCAGAACGCGACCGTACGGTCCGCCCCTGTCGGCGACGATGCGGCCGGACAGCAGATCACCGTCGTGGCCGCCTCATCCGGCGTCCTCGACGCCGCCGTGCCGACGATGAACTCCGGCCGCACGTACGACAGTTTCCACGACGCCCGCGCCGAACAGGTCGCCGTACTCGGCACCGGCATGGCCGCCCGCCTCGGCATCACCACACTCGACACCAACCCCGCCGTGTTCATCGGCGATATCCCATTCACCGTCATCGGCGTCATCGACGACGTCGAACGCAAACCGGATCTGCTGCTGTCCGTGGTGATCCCCCGTACGACCGCTGAAAAGATCTGGGGACCACCGGACGTCTCCGACCGGGCCAAGATGCTGATCTCCACCAGACTCGGCGCAGCCGTCCAGATCGCCGACGAAGCGGCCCTGGCCCTGCGCGCCGACGCACCCGGCCTGTTCAAGGTGATTCCGCCGCCGGACCCGAAGACTCTGCGCGGCAACGTCACCGGTGACCTCAACCAGTTGCTCCTGCTCCTCGCCGGGATCTGCCTTGTGATCGGCGCTGTCGGCATCGCCAACACCACGCTCGTCGCGGTGCTGGAGCGCACCGGCGAGATCGGGCTGCGGCGGGCGCTGGGCGCCCGGGGGCGGCACATCACCGGCCAGTTCCTCGCCGAGTCCGGCACCCTGGGCATGCTCGGCGGACTGGTCGGCGCCACGCTCGGCACGCTGACCGTGGTGGGGGTGTCCATCGCCCGCGAATGGACCGCCGTCATCGACCCGGGCATCGTCGCCGCGGCCCCGCTCCTGGGTCTGGCCACCGGCCTGCTCGCGGGGCTCTATCCAGCCTGGCGGGCGGCGAGGATCGAACCGGTCGAGGCACTACGCAGGTAGGCCGGGCTGTGTACGAACATCAAGCCACCTTCACTCAACCAGGTGATCGCAGGCCGAAAGACGGACAGGCGTTGGGCCGCAGGCCCCTTCCTGCTCGGCCCGCAGGAGTGGACGGTGCTTTCTTTGCGCCCGCTGGTCCTGGGCCCGGACAACGTCCCGGTGATCACGGACCCGGCCGAAGCCGCCCGGAACCTGACGCTCGCGGCGTTCTCGGCCATGACACATGGCCGCGACCACAACGCTCCGGCCATATTGGAGGCACTGGCACGGGCTCTGGGGACAGCTGATCCAGAGTCCATCGCGTACTACACGGAAATGCTGGAAATCGGCCTGGGCGACACCCCGGCACGGGAAACCTGGAGGAACCTCATGAGCGTGGGCAGTTACTTCCCTGGACGCGGAACCCTCATCGAGCAGAATTTCCTGCAGGGCAAAGCTGAGGGCAGGGCAGAGGAGCGGACGCATTTCCTGCTGCGTGTGCTCACCAACCGCGGCATCCTGACGTCCGCCGCACAGGACCGCATCACCGACTGCACCGACCTGGACACCCCCGGCCGCTGGCTGGACCGGGCCTTCACCGTGGTCGACGCCGACGCCCTTTTCATCGACGAATAGGCGAGTAAGCGAAGAGGCGGACCGGCGATCGGGGGAACAACCGCTACATCTCCCGGCGCCCCACCCGTCGCACCGCCAGCATCAGCATCAGCACCGACATCACCACCGCCACGATCGCCGCCGGGACGTACTGCCCCGCGTCGCCGCCGTCGATGATGTCGGACGACGCCGATCCCAGCTGGACGGGCAGGAGGTCACGCAGTGAATGCCACAGGCCGAAGATCGGCATCGCGATGAGGATGCCCAGGGTCGTGCCGAACACCGGGACGGGGCGGCGCAGGAACGCGGCGACCGCAGCGGCGAGGGACATCCCGAAGACGATCACCACCAGGTCGAACCCCATCCCGGCGAACATCTGGGACGCGGGCAGCGGCCCGAGCAGGTACCGCACCCCGATCCAGGCGATGGCCGTGCCCAGGAGATTGGCCACGGCCACGGCGGTCGTGGCCACCGTCCAGCGGGGCAGGAACAGGTCTCGGGGGCGACGCACCCGCGTCCGGTAGAAGGCCGACTTCCCCGGCTGGTGGTCGAAGGTGAGCGAGGCCGCGAGGATGCCGAGGGCGACCAGGCCGCCGATCTGCCCGGTGCTCATGATGTACGCGTGCATCCCGGTGACCGCGTTGACCTCCGTGATGCGCATCGAGGCGTCGGCACCGAAGGCGTCCAGGATCGCGTTCCAGTTACGCGCGGCCAGCGGGGCGACGATCCCGCCGCCGGGGTAGGCCAGGACCAGGAGCAGCAGCCCCTTGGTCCGCCACAGGCGCAGCCACTCAAGCCGCCACAGGCCCAGGCGGTGCCCCTCCCGCAGAACCGGCGGACGCCGTCGGGCGGCCGCGTCCGCGACCGGGGCCTGGACTTCAACACGGGTTGCCGTCTTCACGAAAGGTGCCTCCTCATCGCACGACCCCCGTGATCGACAGGAACGCGTTCTCCAGGTCGGACTCCTCCGGAGCGACCGACACCACCCGGGCACCGGAACGGTCGATCACCCCGTGGATCAGCCGTTCCCCCTCCTCCATGGTGCGGGCCTGGACCCGCAGCAGGCCAGGGCGTACGGACGTCACTCTGGCCACCCACTCCTCGGCGGCCAGGGCACGCAGCAGCACGGGGTTGCCGTCGCGGACCCGCACCAGCCAGGTCGGCTTCATGTGGGTGCCGACGAGGTCCGCGACGGGGCCTTGGTAGATCAGCCGCCCGGCGCGCATGACGCCGACCTGGTCGCACACCCGTTGGACGTCGGCCAGGATGTGGCTGGAGAACAGCACGGTGCACTTGCCCCGCATCGCGGCGACGATGTCGAGGACTTCGGCGCGACCGCGCGGGTCGAGCGCGGAGGTCGGTTCGTCCAGGACGAGCAGTTCAGGGTCGGCGACGAGCGCGCAGGCCAGCCCGAGGCGCTGCAGGGTGCCGCGGGACAGCGTGGAGACCCTGCGGTTCATGATCTCGTTGAGTCCGGCGCGGTGCAGGGCCGCCTTGACCTGCTGGTACGGCAGGCGTGGATAGACGAGCCGGCCAGCGAGCTCGACCGTCTCGGCGGCGGTGAGCCACGGCTCGAACTCGGGGACGTCGGTGACCACGGCGACCTTGGACGGGATCACCCGCAGGCCCACGGTCCCGGAGTCGGGGCGGCGCAGTCCGGTGACCAGGTTGAGCAGCGTGGTCTTGCCGGCGCCGTTCGGTCCGACGAGGCCGTAGACGCAGCCCCGGGGCACGGTCAGGTCGACGTCGAAGACGCCGGTGCCGCCGGGGTACGTACGGGTCAGGCCCTGGCTGCGCAGCGCGGAGGGCGGCCCTGGGTCGTCGGTGCGACCGGGGCCTGGATCGGGGGATGCGGCGGAGCCCTCGGGTAGCACGGGGTAGCGCCCTTCGGGGTCCTGCACGGATTGTTGCGCCATCAAGTTTCAGCCTAGGTGCGCCGGGAGTACTTCCGGTTCCTCCTTGAGGAGGTGACCTCTACTCCTCCCAGCGCAGTACGGAGCCGTACGTACTACTCGGGGAGGCATATAGGCCGGACTGTCACAGGTGAACACGCAGGTGCGGAACCGGGTTCGGAACACACCCGGTCCGCCGATGGTTCAAACTGAAGGTTTCGCCCGTCACCCCCCAGCAGGAAGGCGTGTGAGTGTCAGCGCCGACGACCGGCCCCCTCATCGTCCAGTCAGACAAGACCCTTCTCCTTGAGATCGACAACGAACTGTCGGCCGAGTGCCGCCGGGCCATCGCGCCGTTCGCCGAGCTCGAGCGGGCGCCCGAACACATGCACACCTACCGGCTGACGCCGCTGGGCCTGTGGAACGCGCGGGCCGCGGGGCACGACGCCGAGCAGGTTGTGGACATCCTGCTGAAGTACAGCCGCTATCCAGTGCCGCACGCGCTGCTGGTCGACGTCGCGTCCACGATGGACCGGTACGGGCGGCTCCAGCTGCTCAAGCACCCGGTGCACGGCCTGGTGCTGACCGCCTCGGACCGCATGGTCCTGGAGGAGGTCCTCAAGTCGAAGAAGATGGCGCCCCTGGTGGGGGCCAGGATCGACGCCGACACCGTCGCGGTTCACCCGTCCGAGCGCGGCCAGGTAAAGCAGGTGCTGCTGAAGCTGGGCTGGCCGGCCGAGGACCTGGCCGGTTATGTGGACGGCGAGGCGCACCCGATCGAGCTCGCGGAGGTCGGCTGGACGCTGCGGCCGTACCAGCAGGAGGCCGTGGAGGGCTTCTGGCACGGCGGCTCGGGTGTCGTCGTGCTCCCCTGCGGGGCCGGCAAGACGCTGGTCGGCGCGGGCGCGATGGCGCAGGCCAAGGCCACCACGCTGATCCTGGTGACCAACACCGTCTCCGCGCGGCAGTGGAAGTCCGAGCTGATCAAACGGACCTCGCTGACCGAGGAGGAGATCGGCGAGTACAGCGGCACGAAGAAGGAGATCCGCCCGGTCACCATCGCGACCTACCAGGTCCTGACGACCAAGCGGAAGGGCGTGTACGCGCACCTGGAGCTGTTCGACTCCCGTGACTGGGGTCTGGTGATCTACGACGAGGTGCACCTGCTGCCGGCGCCGGTGTTCAAGTTCACCGCAGACCTCCAGGCACGGCGGCGGCTCGGCCTGACTGCGACGCTGGTACGCGAGGACGGCCGTGAGTCGGACGTCTTCTCGCTGATCGGCCCGAAGCGGTACGACGCGCCGTGGAAGGAGATCGAGAACCAGGGTTACATCGCCCCGGCGGACTGTGTCGAAGTGCGGGTCACACTGACCGACGCCGAGCGGCTCGCTTACGCCACGGCGGAGCCGGAGGAGCGCTACCGGTTCTGTGCGACGACGGCGACGAAGACGCGGGTAGTCAAGCAGCTCGTCGAGAAGCACTCGGACGACCAGGTCCTGGTGATCGGCCAGTACATCGACCAGTTGGACGACCTCGGCCGTGTCCTGGACGCCCCAGTGATCAAGGGCGAGACCACGAACAAGGAGCGCGAGCGGCTGTACGAGGCCTTCCGGCAGAAGGAGATCTCGACGCTGGTGGTCAGCAAGGTGGCGAACTTCTCCATCGACTTGCCCGAGGCCGCGGTGGCCATCCAGGTGTCGGGTTCGTTCGGGTCGCGCCAGGAGGAGGCACAACGCCTGGGCCGGGTCCTGCGGCCGAAGGCGGACGGGCGTTCAGCCCGGTTCTACTCGGTGGTCGCCCGGGACACCATCGACCAGGACTTCGCCGCGCACCGGCAGCGGTTCCTGGCTGAGCAGGGGTACGCGTACCGCATCCTCGACGCGGACGACGCGATCGCCTGACCCGGGGCGACCCGGGGACATCATTCGACGCCGTTGCGGCCCAGGAAGACGACTTTCAGGGTCGTGAAAGTGAAGATCCAGACGCCGCGGGCGGCGGTCTGCAGGATGTGCGGGAAGCCGGTCGCGATACCGGTCACCGGGGCGGATGAGGTCGGGGTGTGGAGTGCGGTAGCCATGTCTCAAAAGTACGTTTTCCTACATATGGACCGCGTCAGTCCACAGGCTTTCCGCACGTACATCCGAAGGATGATCCCGGTACGCCCGAACCCTGAGGCGGGCCCGGGAAGCCGCGTACGGCCGCACCCGACCCAAGGCCCGGGAACGCGCGTACGGCCGGATCAGGTGTCAAAACCCGGTCCGGCCGTACGCAGAGCCATCCGGGCGGCGCTCACGCCGCCCTTCTGCTCTTCAGGTGACACCCTTCCCGCCGAAGAGCAGGAAGGTGACGATGACGACGGTGAACACGGCTACCCCGCGAAGGACCGTGCCGATCGCCCGGCCCGTGACGCCGGCGCCGTGCCGGATACCGTCGAAGGCGTAGTGGTCGTGGGTGCTGGAGGTGTGGAGTGTGATCGCCATGACTTCACGGTGCCCGGCGTATGTGATGAACGTGTGAGTTCCCTGTGCGATCCATGTAAGAAAACGGACATATCGTAAGGAAAATCAAGAAACGGCCCTTGGCGCCCGCGGACCTCGACACGGCACCCGCAGACCTTGCACAACCCTCACGAGCCTTGCACCGCACACGCGCCGCCGCTTAGTCTGGCGGGCTCCGCTGTCCACACCGGCACCTGTGCCGCTCCACTGCGCTTTGCCCAGCGGTGTCCTCTTACGTCCGCCCCCCGCTTCGCTGCGGGCTGACGCCGGACATCGCGGCGGAGATTGAGCACCAAGCCCTGTGTATGGAGCAGTCATGCCCGCGCCCGTCTCCCCCGCAGTTTCCCTCGCGCTTCCCACAGATCCTTCCCCCGTGTTTTCCGCCGAGCCTTCGCTCGCCGCCGAACAGGCCCACCTCGCCGCCGCCCGTAGCGCCCTGCGCAGCATGCGCGAGGAAGCCGAAGCCCTCGACCTGACCGATGTCGGCGGCAACAAGGTGTCGAACGAGATCGTGTACGGGCTCATCCAGCTGCGCATCAAAGCACTGGCCGACCACGCCGACACCGCCCTGTTCTTCGGCCGGGTCGACGGACACTGGGGGGCCGGGGGGATCGCCCCCCGTAAACACAACTCGGGTGGTTCGGACGGCAGTGAGCCCGTCGAGGTCACCGCCGACCCGACCCGCCCCCTCGAACGCTTCTGGATCGGCCGCCGCCACGTCCACGACGCAGCCGGCGACCCGATGGTCGTCGACTGGCGCGCGCCCATCTCCCGCACCTTCTACCGGGCCACCCGCAAGGACCCGATCGGCGTCGAACTGCGCCGCCGCTTCGGCTGGACCCGTGGGGAACTGACCGCGTACGAGGACGAACACCTCACCGACGTGACCGAAACCGACACCGCGAGCGGCATCCTCGCCGCGGAGATCGAACGACCCCGGGTGGGGCCGATGCGCGACATCGTCGCGACGATCCAGCCGGAACAGGACGAGATCGTACGGTTGGACTTGAGCGAAACGGTCTGCGTGCAGGGGGCGCCGGGAACCGGGAAGACCGCCGTCGGCCTGCACCGTGTCGCGTGGCTGCTCTACGCCTTCCGCGATCGGTTGCACCGTACGGGAACCCTCGTGGTCGGCCCCAACAAGTCCTTCCTCGACTACATCCAGCAGGTGCTCCCGGCGCTCGGTGAGATCGAGGTCGGGCAGACCACCGTGGAGGACCTGCTCGCCCGGGTCCCGGTCAAGACCGCTGACACCGCTGCGGCCGGGCGGGTCAAGGGTGACGCGCGGATGGCCGAGGTGCTGCGCCGGGCCGTGTACGCCGGAGTCGCCGCACCGGTGGAGCCGTTGCTGCTGCTCCGCGGTTCGCGCCGCTGGCGGCTGGCCGCGTATGAGATCGAAGAGGTGCTCGACGGTCTCAAGTCCCGCGACCTGCGCTACGGCGCGGCCCGCGATGCCCTGCACCAGCGGATTTCCCACGCGCTCCTGGTGAAGATGGAGGACGGCGGTGAGGCCCCTGACGACCGGGTGCAGAACGCCGTCGCGCGGAGCAAACCCGTACGGGACGCCGTCAACGCCGTCTGGCCGGCGGTGGACCCGGCGAAGCTCGTGCTGCGACTGCTTTCGGATCCGGAGTTCCTGGCCGCCTCGTCGGAAGGCATCCTCACAGCCGACGAACAGTCAGCGATCGGGTGGCCCAAGCCCGCCCGCGGAGTCAGGACAGCTCCTTGGGCCCCCGCCGACACCGCGCTTGTCGACGAAGCCTTCGACCTCGTCGAACGCACCGCCAGCCTCGGCCATGTTGTGGTCGACGAAGCGCAGGACCTTTCCGCGATGCAGCTGCGCGCGATCGGCCGCCGCTGCTCGACCGGTTCGGCCACCGTGCTCGGCGACATCGCGCAGGGCACCACCCCGTGGGCGACCCCGTCGTGGGCCGAGACGCTGAAGCACCTGGGCCGCCCCGACGCGCGCGTCGAGGAGCTGACCCGCGGTTTCCGCGTGCCGCGGGAGATCCTCGACTTCGCGTCCCGACTGCTGCCGTCCATCGCTCCCGGCCTGGCTCCGGCGTCTTCCGTCCGGGAGGCACCCGGATCTCTGACGATCATTCAGACTGACGATCCGACCAGTGAACTGCGGGACACCGTAAGCAAGTTCCTCGCTCTCGAAGGCTCCGTCGGCCTGATCGCCGCCGACGCTGACATCCCCCGGATCGCCGCCGCCCTGGCCGATATCCCGCATCTCCCGCTGGGCACGGACAGCCGGTCCGAACGCTTGACGCTTGTCCCCGCGACGCTCGCCAAGGGCCTGGAGTACGACCACGTGATCGTGGCCGAACCCGCCGCCATCGTGGCCGCTGAAGCCTATGAACGCAGCGGTCTGCGTCGCCTGTACGTGGTGCTCACGCGCGCCGTGTCATCCCTCGCAGTGATCCACACCACCCCCCTTCCGGAGGTGCTTTTGTGACGAACTCACCACTACAAGTGAAGCATGAGTCGATCTACGTAAGATTTGTCCTTACTGAGAATGCGCCTTGCAAAGATGCGGTCGGCGACCCGGGGGCCCGCAGTGGCAGGTTTCGCTGGCCGTTCCGGATGACACCCCAAGCATCGTGGTCATCGATGAAGTCCCCTGGCTGGTCGAGCAGGACAGCGAGTGCGAAGGCGCTCTACAGACGGCCTGTGGCCAACGCCTGTCCCGGAAACCAGTCCTGCTGATCACCGGCGGGTTCCCCCCTGTCGCAGTTGCCTCAGGTGACACGCCACGTCGGCCCTGACAGCGAAACCGGTACAGAACCGCAGTCCTCTGACATGCTGTCCGACGTGGAACGCACCCAGGAATCCGCCCACGGGCTGCTGATCGACTACTGGACCCGACTCACCGGCGACGATGCCGATGTGGTCGTGCAGGATCTGCTCGCCCGCTACACCGAGCCGCACCGGCACTACCACACGGCGGGGCACCTGCTCGCGGTGCTCGACCTGGTGGACGAGCTGGCGACGTACGCCGACGACGCTGACGCGGTCCGCCTCGCCGCGTGGTTCCACGACGCCGTGTACGACCCCGCCAGGGCCGACAACGAGGAGCGCAGCGCCCGGCTCGCCGAGCGCGCCCTCAACGAGTCAGGGCTGCCGCAGGAGTACATCGACGAGACGGCCAGGCTGGTCCGCGAGACCACCCTGCACGCCCCCGCCGTGGGCGACTGGAACGCAGCCGTGCTGTGCGACGCCGACCTCGCGATCCTCGGCTCTGACCCGCAGGTGTACGAAAAATACGCCGACGCGATCCGGCGGGAGTACCACTTCGTGCCGGAGGAGGCGTTCCGCAACGCCCGCGCCTCGGTGCTGCGTGACCTGCTTGAGCTGCCGACGCTGTTCCACACCCCGCTGGGCATCGAGCGCTACGAGGCGAAGGCCCGGGCGAACATCCAGGCGGAGCTGGTCCGGCTTGAGGGCGGCATCCCGCAGCAGTCAGCCTGATCCGTCTTTACCGCGTCGGTCAGGTACAAAAGTGCCCTTCTTGATCTCTACAGGGGACTTTTGTACCTGACCGACGCAGCCGAACCGACGCGGCTCAGCCCGGGAACTTTCTCTTCCGCAGCCCGCCCGCGGTGAGCCGGGCCACCAGTTCCTTGCCGCCGACCTGCTGCGCCCCCAGGGCTACCGCCGCGGCGTGGTACTCCGCGGGGACGTCGTAGTGGTCCCGCTCGAACGCTTTCTCCGGCACCCCGAGCCGCCGGGCGAAGTCGTGGAGTTCTCCGTACGAGACATCGCTGACCAGGTGGGACCACAGACGCCCGTGTCCGGGCCAGGTGGGTGGGTCGATGAGGATCGCCATCCTCCAATGATCCCGCAGCCGGTGCGCGCCGGCGGGGACAATAGGGGGATGGATCTCGAGGAAGCCCTCCACAGCGCCCGCGCCCTGGTCCTACGGGATCTGAGAGTCTGCGGTGCCGAGACACCCCGGAAGTGGTCTCCGTCGTCGAGGACGCGGTCGCCGGGCGCCGATGGTGGGTGGAGCAGTGGCCGGGCTGGGTGAGCTCTAGCTGTGTCGATCATGTACAAAAGTGCCCTTACCGATCTCCGTAGGGGACTTTTGTACATGATCGACACGGCTGGATCCGGGAAGGCGAAGGGGCGGCACCCCGGCTGACGCCGGGATGCCGCCCCTCAGTTGTGGATCAGCTGGTCCCCCAAGGGATCAGAAGTCCATACCGCCCATGTCCGGAGCGCCGCCGCCGGCGGCGCCACCCTTCTCGGGCTTGTCAGCGATGACGACCTCAGTGGTGAGGAACAGCGCGGCGATCGACGCGGCGTTCTGCAGCGCGGAGCGCGTGACCTTCGCCGGGTCGATGATGCCCGCGGCGACGAGGTCGACGTACTCGCCGGTCGCGGCGTTGAGACCGTGACCGGAGGGCAGGCTGCGGACCTTCTCCACCACAACGCCGCCCTCAAGGCCGGCGTTGATCGAGATCTGCTTCAGCGGAGCCTCGACAGCAAGGCGGACGATGTTGGCGCCAGTGGCCTCGTCGCCTTCCAGCTCCAGCTTCACGAACGCGAGCTCGGCAGCCTGGAGCAGGGCCACGCCGCCACCGGCGACGATTCCCTCTTCGACGGCGGCCTTGGCGTTGCGCACCGCGTCCTCGATGCGGTGCTTGCGCTCCTTGAGCTCAACCTCGGTCGCGGCGCCGGCCTTGATGACAGCGACACCGCCCGCGAGCTTGGCCAGACGCTCCTGGAGCTTCTCGCGGTCGTAGTCCGAGTCGGAGTTCTCGATCTCGACGCGGATCTGGTTGACCCGGCCGGCGACCTGGGCCGACTCGCCGGAGCCGTCCACGATGGTGGTCTCGTCCTTGGTGACGACGACCTTGCGGGCGCGGCCCAGCATGTCCAGGGTGGTGGCGTCGAGCTTGAGGCCGACCTCCTCGGAGATGACCTGACCACCGGTGAGGATGGCGATGTCACCGAGCATGGCCTTGCGGCGGTCACCGAAGCCGGGAGCCTTGACGGCGACCGACTTGAAGGTGCCACGGACCTTGTTGACGACGAGGGTGGCGAGAGCCTCGCCCTCGATGTCCTCAGCGATGATCATGAGCGGCTTGCCGGACTGCATGACCTTCTCAAGGAGGGGCAGCAGGTCCTTCAGCGAGCCGATCTTGGAGTTGACGATCAGGATGTACGGGTCCTCGAGGACCGCTTCCATCCGCTCCATGTCGGTGGAGAAGTAGGGCGAGATGTAGCCCTTGTCGAAGCGCATGCCCTCGGTGAGCTCAAGCTCAAGACCGAAGGTGTTGCTCTCCTCGACGGTGATGACACCTTCCTTGCCGACCTTGTCCATCGCTTCGGCGATCATCGCGCCGATCTGCGGGTCGGCGGCGGAGATCGAGGCCGTGGAAGCGATCTGCTCCTTGGTCTCGACATCCTTCGCCAGGATGAGCAGCTGCTCCGAGACGGCCTCGACGGCCTTCTCGATGCCGCGCTTCAGTGCCATGGGGTTGGCACCGGCCGCGACGTTGCGCAGGCCTTCGCGGACCAGGGCCTGGGCCAGGACAGTCGCGGTCGTCGTACCGTCACCGGCGACGTCGTCGGTCTTCTTCGCGACTTCCTTGACCAGCTCTGCGCCGATCTTCTCGTACGGGTCCTCCAGCTCGATCTCCTTGGCGATGGATACACCATCGTTGGTGATCGTGGGGGCGCCCCACTTCTTCTCAAGGACAACGTTGCGACCCTTCGGGCCGAGCGTGACCTTGACGGCGTCCGCGAGCTGGTTCATCCCGCGCTCGAGGCCCCGGCGGGCTTCCTCATTGAACGCGATGATCTTGGCCATGTGGTGGGGTCCTCCCAGAAAGCGGGGTGGATGCATAGGACCGCGCAGGCGCCCGCGACGGACGGTCTGGCCGACCTCGGCGATCCTGTTTGCCGTGGTCGTCCAGGCCTCACCGGCCCGGTCCGTTTATCACTCTCGCATCCAGAGTGCTAACGCCAATCATTAGCACTCGCCTAGGGTGAGTGCAAGCGACTCGGGTCGGTTGCCTGGTCAGAGACCCCGTCCATGAGCCGGGCGCAGCACCGGATACTCAGTCATCTGGTCCAACGTTCCGGCTGCCGGGAACATGCCCGTACGTCCACGGCACTTCACGCCGACTGCGCTTCCCTGGCTCAAACGGCGTCAAGGCTCCGAGCGGCGTCAAAGCTCCGAACGGCGTCAAGGCTCCGAACGGCACTGAGGCCCGGACTGCTCTTCCCGGGCCCGGACAGCGTTGAGGCCCGGACCCCGTCGGGGGTCCGGGCCTCACAACGCTTGAATGTGGTGCAGATGAGGATTGTGAGAAGCCCCAGACTCAGACAGCCAAGCGGACCATGTCGGCCTGCGGGCCCTTCTGCCCCTGCGAGATCTCGAATTCGACTCGCTGCCCTTCCTCAAGCGACCGGTACCCGTCCATCTGGATCGCGCTGTAGTGGACGAAAACGTCCGCACCACCGTCGACCGCGATGAAGCCGTACCCTTTTTCCGCGTTGAACCATTTGACGGCGCCCTGAGCCATTCCGAACTCCCCTGCTGCTTACTGACCCTTTCACAAAAGCTGCGCTGCACAGCCCCGGGTCGTCCCCACTGTCACCACGTGCCAGAACCAGTACGTGGAACTGTCCGACCGCGGCTGAATGTATCCGGATGGGTGCCCGCTGCAACAGGTCAAACGGACGAGAATTCCAGCGAAGTCAAAACCTCCCAAAAGCGGCATAGGCAAACTATTGCGGCATATACCTACGGGATATTTACCGCATACCGTGCCAAGTCGGATGCAATCTCACAGGCCGGCGGTCCGGCTGCTTTCCCGGAAATACCAAAAGGCCGAAAACTGGCAGGTTACGCACCGCGTTGTCCGATCTCTCGCACGTCCACCCGGCTTAACCGGAGCGCTCAAGAGCGTTCGAGCACTCCGCCCTTCCCCTCCGACACTTGCATCACACATGGAAAATCCGCCGCACAGTCACGCTGTGCGGCGGATTCCCTATTGCGCATTCGCTTTGATTACCGAGCGTCAGCAGACTTCCCTGACGCGGCCCGGCCCGGCCCCCGCGGCCACCGCCTGTATCCACCCGGGGACCCAGCCCCCGGCCCTTCGGACAAAGCCCGCGGCCCGGCCTCAGCCCCCCGCGACCGCCGGGATGATCGAGATGTTCGCGCCCGCCGGAGTGGGCGTCTGGAGGCCCTCCAGGAAGCGGACATCGTCGTCGTTCACGTAGATGTTCACGAAGCGGCGCAGCTTGCCCGCGTCGTCGAGGACGCGCCCGGCGATGCCCGGGTGGCCCTTCTCCAGCGCGTCGATGATCTCGGCCAGGGTGCCGCCCTCGGCGGTGACCTCGGCGGAGCCGCCGGTGTAGGTGCGCAGGATGGTCGGGATGCGGACGGAAACGCTCATGGTTCTCTTCTCCTCAACAGCAACGGCAACGGCAGGGTGCGGACGGAAGCTCAGGAGTCGAGCCCGGCCTGGCGGAAGGCGTCCAACGTGGGACGGATCGTCGCGGTGACGCCCGTGGTGGGCACGATCGCGTCGAGTGTCTTGAGGCCGTCGCCGGTGTTGAGGACGACGGTGGTGGCCTCCGGGTCCAGCTTGCCGTTCTCGACGAGCTTGCGCAGGCATCCGACGGTGACGCCGCCGGCGGTCTCACCGAAGATGCCTTCCGTACGGGCGAGCAGCTTCATGGCGTCGACGATCTCGGCGTCCGTGACGTCCTCTACGGCACCGCCGGTGCGGTTGCAGATGTCGATGACGTACGGGCCGTCCGCCGGGTTGCCGATGGCCAGCGACTTGGCGATGGTGTTCGGCTTGACCGGGCGGATCGTGTCGTGACCGGCCTTGAAGGCTGCGGAGACCGGCGAGCAGCCCTCGGCCTGGGCACCGAAGATCTTGTACGGCTTGTCCTCGACCAGGCCCAGCTTGATGAGCTCGCGCAGTCCCTTGTCGATCTTCGTGAGCTGCGATCCGGAGGCGATCGGGATCACGAGCTGGTCGGGCAGTTCCCAGCCAAGCTGCTCGCAGATCTCGTACGCCAGGGTCTTGGAACCCTCGCCGTAGTACGGGCGGAGGTTGACGTTGACGAAGCCCCAGTCCTCACCGGCGGGGTCGCCGATGAGCTCCGAGCAGAAGCGGTTGACCTCGTCGTACGTGCCCTCGATGGCCACCAGCTCGCCGCCGTAGACAGCCGCGGTGACGACCTTCCCGGCTTCGAGGTCGGAGGGGATGAACACGCACGAGCGCAGGCCCGCCCTGGCCGCCGCGGCACCGACCGCGCCGGCGAGGTTGCCGGTTGAGGAGCAGGACAGCGTGGTGAAGCCGAACTCACGTGCGGCCTCGACGGCGATGGCCACCACGCGGTCCTTGAAGGAGTGCGTGGGGTTTCCGGAGTCGTCCTTCACGTACAGCGTTTTGATGCCCAGCTCGCGGGCCAGGTTGTCGGCCTTGACCAGCTTGGTCCAGCCCGGGTTCAGGTTGGGCTTGGAGGCGACGTCCGCGGGGACGGGCAGCAGCGGCGCATAGCGCCAGATGTTGTTCGGTCCCGCTTCGATCTGCTCGCGGGTGACCTGGCCGAACTCGTAGGCGATCTCGAGGGGGCCGAAACACTCTTTGCAGGCGAACTCCGGGCCGAGCGGCGAACGGGCGCCGCACTCCCGACAGGACAGGGCCACTGCGGGGCCGAAAGCGGCCGAAGTGGCCGTGGGGGTTGCAACGATCGTGGCGGAAGCCATGGCGAAGCCTTTCCTCTCCTCATCTTCCCCTCGACGTGTTCGCCGAGAGCCGGAGTTGGCACCAGTCCAGACCGTCGACCGGACAGGAAAATGTCACAGTCGGTGATCGGATGGTTGCCGGGGCTTCTACGGGCCGGTCCCTCTGCCCCTCTGGATGAGCTCTATGACGGTTCCGATCCCCGGTCTCCGGGGGTGATCCGTGTTTGTCCGACCTGACGTGCGATCGTCGTAGGT
Source organism: Kitasatospora sp. UYEF31 (assembly GCF_057291755.1). Taxonomy (NCBI): domain Bacteria; kingdom Bacillati; phylum Actinomycetota; class Actinomycetes; order Kitasatosporales; family Streptomycetaceae; genus Kitasatospora; species Kitasatospora sp. UYEF31. The sequence goes on along the minus strand of NZ_JBXAWK010000032.1, from coordinate 31,827 downwards.
CGTGGCGAAGACTGTAACCGACACCCGGTCCGCGGATCATCAGGGTTCCGGTACGTGGGACGCGGATCGCCGTAAAGAGGACAGTGACCGTACGGATCCAGCCAGCCGGCAGCCGTCCGGGACGCGCCGGGAACCACCGGGGACGAGTAGGGGAAGAACGACGTGCTGCCCGAGGTGAGCCGCTGGCTCGAGCGACGCTCCTCCACCGCTGCCCAGTGGCCCGTGGACCGGCTCGTCGACGCCAAGCGCGCGTCCGGGACGCGGATCAGCCTGGTGCTCCCGGCACTCGACGAGGAAGCCACCGTCGGGGAGATCGTGCGGGTCGTCCGCAAAGAACTGATGGAGGCGGTCCCGCTCGTCGACGAGCTGATCGTCATCGACTCCGGATCGGCCGACCGGACGGCGGAGGTCGCCCTGGAAGCCGGGGCGCACGTCATCGCCCGCGACGACATCCTCCCCCGCATCCCCGCGCGGCCCGGGAAGGGCGAGGTTTTGTGGCGGTCGCTGCTCGCCACTTCCGGCGACATCGTCGCGTTCGTGGACGCCGACCTGCGGGACTTCTCCGCCGACTTCGTCACCGGCATCCTCGGACCGCTGCTGACCGACAGGTCCGTGCACCTGGTGAAGGCGATGTACGACCGGCCCCTGGAGATCGGCGACACGGTCGTCCCCGCGGGCGGCGGCCGGGTCACCGAGATCGTCGCGCGTCCGCTGCTGAACATGTACTGGCCGCAGCTGGCCGGATTCGTCCAGCCGCTGGGCGGCGAGTACGCCGCCCGCCGCTCACTGCTCGAACGCCTCCCCTTCCCGTGCGGCTACGGCGTCGAGACGGCAATGCTCATCGACACCCTGCATCTGGTCGGCCTGGACGCGATGGCGCAGGTCGATGTGGGGGTGCGCCACCACAGCCACCAGGGCGACCTGGGCCTGGGCCGGATGGCCGGCGAGATCTGGCAGGCCGCCGCCGAGCGCCTCCACGCCGACGGCCGGATGACCCAGAACCCGGGCGAGCTCAACACCGTCTTCAGCCAGTTCGAACGGACCGAGGACGGCTTCCAGCCGCGCAGCACCGACATAACCGCGGTGGAGCGGCCGCCGATGGTCACGGTGCCGGAATACCGGGCCCGGCAGGCCCTGGCGGGCTGAGCGGATGACCCCGGTGGGGCACCCGAGCACAGTGGGCGCTCCATACGTTCGCAGGCCGAACAAGAATCGAACAACCAACCATTCGCTTAAGTGAAGCGAAGGCGAAATCCTTCAACGGGCTGGGTATCGTCAATACGGTGCGGTGGTGGTCAGCCAAGGACGTCACCCCAAATCCGATATCGCCGCCGCTCCGGACCGAGCCCGAGCAGCAGGCATGGCAGTCAACTACGCCAAGAACGGGCACCGCTGGGGATGGGTGGTCTGCGCCCCCTGCGGCGAGCGTCTCCCCGTCTGGGGAACGCCGAGGAGCCCCGGCAACGAGGCCAACAAGATCGATCGATTCGTCAACCGGCATTCCCACTGAGAGGAGACAGCAGTGGCCGACTGGAACTTCGAACTCACTCTGAACCGAAATCCCACCGACGGTGAGATCGACGCCATCTACGAACACCTGGGTGAAGGCGACTGCACCCCCACCGTGCGGGACCGCGGGCCCGCGACCCTGTAGTGCGACCGGGAAGCGGACACCCTCCTCGACGCCGTCGCTTCCGTCTTCCACGGGCTGCGCCAGATCCCTGACCTGCGTGCGGTCGGCGTCGTCCATCATGACGATGTGACCCTCGGCGAAGCCGCCCAGCGGCTCGGCACCACCGTGCAGTCACTGCACAACTACTCCATCGGGAAGCGCGGCCCCGGCGGTTTCCCCGCTCCGCTCGCCACGGGTGGGGTGAGCTTCTATTCGTTCCATGCCATCGCCGAGTGGATCCGCGACAGTCTGGGACGGGAAGTCCCCGAAACCCACCCCGAGTTGATCATCGCCGACCTGCTGATCCGCGCCTCGGTCCTGGGTGAACAAATCAATCGCTCCCCCAAGCGGTTCTTGCGGCAGGCGACCTGAGGCAGCCCCCACCACACCCCCCGGTGTGACCGATCACGCGATTACACCCCCGACCTGCCGGTTATGGTCCCCCCTATGAGCACTCCCCCCACCGCACAGGTCCTGGTCGCCTCCAACCGGGGGCCCGTCTCGTTCACTTCCGAGGACGACGGCTCGCTGTCCGTCAAGCGCGGCGGCGGTGGTCTGGTGTCGGGGCTGTCCGCGGCCACCGGCGGCTCCGACACCGAAGCGGTGTGGGTGTGCGCCGCACTGGCCGACGCCGACCGGGAGGCCGCGCAGAAGTCCCCGGGGGGCCGGCTCGACCGGGGCGGGTTCGACGTGGGCGGTGCGGCGGTGCGGATGCTCGACATAGACGAGCAGACCTTCACCCGGGCTTACAACGGCATCGCCAACTCGACACTGTGGTTCGTCCACCATCTGCTTTACGACACTCCGCTGATGCCCGTCTTCGATCGGGAATTCCGTACGGAATGGTCTTCTTATGCGGCCTACAACCGGGCCTTCGCCGAAGCACTCGCCGAAGAGGCCGCACAGGGCGCACGCGTCGTCGTGCAGGACTACCACCTGACGCTGGTCCCCGGCATGCTCCGTGAGTTGCGGCCCGACCTGCGGATCGGGCACTTCTCGCACACCCCGTGGGCACCCGCCGACTACTACCGGATGCTGCCGGACGATGTCGCGCGCGAAGTGCTCGAAGGCATCCTCGGGGCGGACCGGGCCGGGTTCCTGACGCACCGTTGGGCACGGCTTTTCCTGGACTGCTGTGAATCCGTACTCGAATCGGCCGTCGACCGGGAGGCGATGACTGTCACGCACGCCGGCCGTACGACGGTCATCGGTGTGCACGGACTCGGCGCGGACGGCGACTTCCTGCGGGACCGCGCGGCGCAACCTGATGTGGAGGAACGGCTCACCGCGCTCAGGGAGTTGGTCGGCGGGCGGAAGACGGTCGTCCGGGTCGACCGGACGGAACTCAGCAAAAACATCGTGCGCGGCCTGCACGCCTTCCGAGACCTGCTGCGGGCGCGGCCCGAGTGGCGGGACGACGTTGTGCACGTCGCGTTCGCCTATCCGTCGCGCCAGGACGTGCCGGAGTACCGCGCCTACATGGACGAGGTCCGGCGGGTCGCCGACGAGGTGAACGAAGAATTCGGTACGGCCGACTGGCTGCCCGTGCTCCTGCGCACCGACGATGACTTCGCGCGCTCGCTCGCCGCGTACCGGCTGGCTGACGTGGCGCTGGTGAACCCGATCCGGGACGGCATGAACCTGGTCGCCAAGGAGGTCCCGGTGGTGTCCGACGCCGGGTGCGCGCTGGTGCTGTCCCGGGAGGCCGGGGCGTGCGAGGAACTGGGCGCCGACGCTCTGGTGGTCAATCCGTACGACGTGGTCCAGACCGCCGAGGCCCTGCACGAGGCACTGTCGATGGACCCGGCCGAGCGACTTGAGCGCACCAAGCGCCTTGCCGCGGCAGCGACTTCCCTGAGTCCGCAGCAGTGGTTCCTGGACCAGCTGGACGCGCTGGCCTGAGCCGGGCCCGCTGTCCGGCTCACAGTCGGGCTCACAGTCGGGGCCACCCCCTGGGCCGGGGCCACAGCCGAGCCCGTGGTCAGGTCGCCCGGAAAAGCATTTAAATGGACAATGTCCAATCTGAGTGACAGAGTGGAACCTGTCGGCCCGTCCGGTGTTCCCCCCAGACCGGGCGGGCCGACCACCAATCCACGGTCACACCGGAAGGGGCACCCCCATGCCTGAGCAGCGCACCCTGACCACCGAGTCGGGCGCCCCCGTCGCCGCGAACCAGTTCAGCCAGTCAGCCGGGGCCGGCGGCCCGCTGCTGATCCAGGACCAGCAGCTGATCGAAAAGCTCGCCCGGTTCAACCGCGAGCGCATCCCTGAGCGCGTCGCCCACCCGCGCGGCTCCGGCGCGTACGGGCACTTCACGGTGACCAACCCGGACATAGCCCAGTACACCAGCGCTGACTTCCTCGGCGAGGAAGGCCGCCGTACGGAGTTGTTCCTGCGTTTCTCCACCGTCGGCAACAACCTCGGCTCCGCCGACGCCGTCCGTGACGTGCGCGGCTTCGCGGTGAAGTTCTACACCCGCGACGGCAACTACGACGTGGTCGGCAACAACACTCCGGTCTTCTTCCTGAACGACCCGGTCAAGTTCCCCGACTTCATCCACACGCAGAAGCGCGACCCGCAGACCGGAATGCCGTCGGACGAGAACAAGTGGGACTTCTGGAGCCTGCACACACCGTCGCTGCACCAGGTGACCATCCTCTTCAGTGACCGCGGCATCCCCGCCTCCTACCGGCACATGCACGGCTTCGGCTCGCACACCTTCCAGTGGGTCAACGCCGCGGGCGAAGCCTTCTGGGTGAAGTACCACTTCAAGACCGACCAGGGAATCAAGAGCCTCACCGACGCCGAAGCGGGCGAACTGCTCGCCCGGGACACCGACTCGCACCAGCGCGACCTGCGCGACTCGATCGGGGACGGCGACTTCCCGTCCTGGTCGCTGAAGGTGCAGATCATGCCGGTGGCCGAGGCCGCGACCTACCGCTTCAACCCGTTCGACGTCACCCGGACGTGGTCGCAGCAGGACTACCCGCTGATCGACGTCGGCACGATGGTCCTGGACCGCAACCCCGAGAACGTCTTCGCCGAGGTGGAGCAGTCGGCCTTCAACCCGGCCAACTTCGTACCCGGCATCGGTCCCTCCCCGGACCGGATGCTCCAAGGGCGCCTGTTCGCGTACGGCGACGCGGCCCGCTACCGCATCGGCGTCAACCACACCCTGCTGCCGGTCAACGCCCCGCGTGCGACAACGGCCGACAACTACGGCCGGGACGGTTCGATGGCCCTGAACACGGCCGGAGCGCAGAAGAACTACGAGCCGAACAGCTTCGGCGGCCCGGTGCAGTCCGACCGGCCGCTGTGGGCTCCGGTGCGGGTGGAGGGCGCCGCGGGCACGTTCCCTGTCCCGGCGCACGCCGAGGACGACGATTTCGTGCAGGCCGGTGACCTCTACCGGCTGCTGCCCGTGGACGAGCGCGCCCGGCTGGTGGCGAACATCGCCGGGAGCCTGGGCAACGTGGACCGTCAGGACATCGTCGACCGGGTGCTCGACCACTTCACCAAGGCCGACCCGGAGTACGGCGCGGGCGTCCGCGAGGCCGTCAAGGCCGTCAAGGCCCACCGGAGCAACACCGCCCGGAGCTGACGCTGCTCGGAGCTGACACGGCTCGGAGCTGACGCTGCTCGGAACTGACGCTGCTCGGGGCGGGCCTGGCTTTCGGCCACCCACAACCGCTGGCCCGCCTCGCGGTGCGCGTTCCGTACGGGAGACTCAAGGCATGGCTTCGACAACCGATCAGGCCCCGTACGACCCCGCCGCCCGGCTCCGGGGGGCGGGGCTCAAGGCCACCGCCCCCCGGGCCGCCGTGCTCGGCGCGCTGGCCAGGCTGGGCGGGCACCGTACCGCCGACGAGGTGCGCGACCTCCTCGCCGCCGACGGCGTCGCGCTCCCCCGGTCCAGCGTCTACAACATCCTGCGGGACCTCACAGAGGTCCACCTGGTGATGCTCGCGGACGCCGGGCACGGTGCCGCGCTGTACGAACTGGGCGGCACATGGCACCACCACTTCGTCTGCACCCGGTGCGGGGACGTCAAGGACGTCGACTGCGTCGTGGGCGCCAAGCCGTGCCTGGACGCGGGGCCCGGCTTCGGCCGGATAGACGAAGCCCAGGTGATCTTCCGGGGTGTGTGCCCGGCTTGCCTGGCGGTGGAAAACCGGTAGCGACTACACGCCGAGCCGGTCCGCGAGGTCGGCGAGGAGCGTGGCGAGCCCGGCCGGGCCGTCCACGATCAGGTCCGCGCGTTCAGCCAGTATGTGCACCTCTTCGGAGCCACTGCACACGTTGATGCCGTACCGGCCCTCGTGCGCGCGGAACGCGCTCACCTCCTCGAACGCCGACAGGTCGCCGAGGTCGTCGCCGCCGAACAGTACGGTGTCCACGGCCCGTCCGGTCAGGTAGGCGTTCAGCGCCCGGCCCTTGTCCATCCCGGCCGGGCGCAGTTCAAGGACGAACCTGCCGGGTTCCAGGACCAGTCCGTGCGCTGCCGCCAACTCGGCCAGCGGGTCGCGGAGCCGCCGGAAGTCGCCGTCCGGGTCGGCGGCCCGCCGGGTGTGCACGGCGAGCGCGCTGCCCTTGTCCTCGATGGAGATGCCCGCGTCGGCGCTGAGACCGCGCAGCAGGTCCGGGAGCAACTCCCGCACCGCCGCGACGCCTACGGGCACGTCCGGCGCGGTGACCCGCCCGGTGCCCGCGTCCCAGCGCTCCCGGCCGTAGTGGCCCAGCACCACCAGGTTTTCAAGGCCGGGTGTCCCGGCGAACCCGCCGTACTCGACGGCCAGCGCGGCGGGCCGCCCTGTGACGATGACGACCGAGTCGAGTTTCGGCGCGATCCTGGCGAGCGCTTCGACGGCGGCGGGTTCGGCCCGCGCCGCCGCCGGATCGTCCACGATCGGCGCGAGCGTGCCGTCGAAGTCCAGTGCGACCACGGCTTTGCCGGGCCGGTCGAGCAACGCGTCGAGGGCGGCTTTTCCTTCTACGGTCCTGAGCCGGTGCTGGTCCATGTGACCAAACATATCCATCTAGCGCGCCATCGAAGGCTTCACGGGACGTTCGGCCGGGGCGCTGCCGTCATCCTCGACGAGGACCAGACTCAGTCGGTTACGGGACAGCCCGGCGAAGGCCGGCTTGACCCGGTGCACATCGGGGAACTGCGCTGCCAGTTCGTACGCTGCCTCCTCCTGGCCCACCGGGAAGTACACCGTCGTGGCCGGAACCCTGCCCTTGAACTTGCCACTGCCGGACACACCCCAGCCGCCGGCCTCCAACTGCTGCACCATGCGGTCGGTGCGGGCCTGCCCGCCGTCGAGGTCGAGCACGGCGACCTTGATGTCGCGGGCGGCGGGCGGCGGACCTGGCGCCGGAACTGCGGCGGGGACCTGCGGTTGCGCGGCCACCGGCGGCCCGGCGGGTGCCGGTGCGGCGGAGACCGTCGAGGTCACCGCGGCGTCCGCGGCCTTGTGCCGGTCCCGGCCCTCATGGTTGTTGGTGGCGGCGATGACGGCCACGAGGGCGACTGCACTGAGGGCCGCCGCGGTGGCGACGACCGTGCGGCGGCGGCGCGGGTCGGCCGTGGGCCGTTGGGGCACCTTGCCCGTCTGGAAGTCGAAACCGGCGAACGGGCCGGGGACGACGCAGGACGGAATGTCGTCGTACGGGTCGTCATCCGCGTCAGGCGCGGCGGATTCGCCCGGTGGGGTTCCTGGTCTGCCCGTGGGCTTCGCGGGTCTGATGATGGAACGGACGGCGACCGCTTCGAGTCTGCGTTTGCGCCACGGCACCTGGGCGGGATCCGCCTGGGGCGGCTCGGCTGTGCTCAGCTCGACTGTGCTCGGTTCAGCCACGCTCGGTTCAGCCACGCTCGGTTCAGCCACGCTCGGCTCGGCTGTGCTCGGCTCGCTCGACTCGCTCAGGGCCGGCTCGGCGGGTTCTGCTTCCAGGACGGATTCCGGCACAGCTTCCGGCCCGGTTTCCGGCTCCCCCGCCGCTCCCGCGGCCGATCCGGTCACCGCGGCCGCCGGTGCCGCCGGTGCCGCCGTCGGCTTGGGCGGCGGTTCGACGGGGCGCGGCCCGCTCTGCCCGGTGTTGTGCCAGACCTCTGGGCCGCGGCCGAAGCCGGGGAAGCTCTCGTACTCGTCGTCATGGGAGCGCATAGCGTGACTTACCCCTACCGTGTGTTCGAGCGGTTACGGTACGTGTCCATCATGAGATGTGCGTGTTGTGCGCAGATCGCGTACGGATGCCCTGTGGTGTTTCGGGACGGCGGCTCTCAGTTGCTGGAGCGGGCCTGGCGCCGGGCGTCACGCAGGCGGCGCAGCCGCTGGACGAGCACCGGATCGTACTCCAGGGCTTCTGCCCGGTCGATCAGCGCGTTGAGTGCCTGGTAGTAGCGCGTCGGGGATGTCTCGAAGACGTCCCGTATCGCCCGTTCCTTGGCGCCGGGGTGCTTCCACCACCGGTGCTCGAAGACCAGGATCTGCTTGTCGTGTTCGCTGAGGCCCGACCCGGCGGAACGCGGCGCGGGCACGGCTGTGGCCTGGGTGTCCGTCAGGTCTTCACCGTCCACTGCTGGCCCTCCCCCGCTGCGTTGTTTTACGAGTGTGTCCGTTTCGACCTGGACTGCCATTGTGTACGGGGTCACTGACAGAGCCAGCCGACACTCCGCGCGTCCGTTCGGATTCACCCATCGCGAAGAACCGATCGTCGTACAGATATTGTGCGCGACATGTCGATCAACCCCGGCTCCGCCGCCCCTGGACTTGTACAGAACATCCCGAGTGCCGCACTCGAACCCGACCCGCTGGACCCCGCGCAGGTCGTTTCGGGGAACCCTGAGGTCAGCGGCCTTGTGCTGGCCGAGTCCGAATCCGTCGTACGGGGCATCTGGCAGCACACGCCGGGTGTCTCCACCGACACCGAGTCGGACGAGATGTTCGTGGTGGTCAGTGGCCGGGCGATGATCGAGTTCTTCGCGGGCGACACCGACGAGGTCGAGTCGAAGCTGGACCTGGGTCCGGGTGACGTGTGTGTCCTCACTGAAGGCGCGCGGACCCGGTGGACGGTCTACGAGACGCTGCGTAAGGCGTACGCGATCCAGCTGTAGAACCGCGAAGGGACCGCCAGGCCATCGGCCGGGCGGTCCCTTCATCGTTCTGACCAGTTATTTCACAGATCCCGCGGTCAGCCCCGAGACCACGTGCTTCTCAATGAAGATGAACAGGATCACGACCGGCACCACGGCGACCACCGAGCCGGCGAAGAGGTACTGCCACTGCACCTCGTACGCGCCCATGAACGAGTTGATTCCGACGGTCAGCGGCTGCTTTTCCGGGGTGGTCACCAGCGTCAGCGCGACCACGAACTCGTTCCACGCGGCGATGAAGGTGAAAATCACCGCGGTGACGATGCCGGGCAGCGCCAGCGGCAGGGTGATCCGGCGCATCGCGCCGAAGCGGGAGGAGCCGTCGATCATCGCGGCCTCTTCCAACTCCACCGGGATCGCCGCGAAGTACGCGGTGAGGATCCACACCGAGAAGGCCAGGTTGAAGGCCCCGTTGACCAGGACCAGGGCCCAGTACGAGTCCAGCAGGTCGAAGCTGTAGAACTCGCGGTACAGGCCGACGAGCAGTGCTGTGGGCTGGAACATCTGGGTGACCAGGACCAGCATCAGGAACGCACCGCGACCGCGGTACCGCTTGCGTGCGGTGTAGTACGCGGCGGGCAGTGCCACCGCGATGACCAGCACCGTGGACAGCGCGGCGACGACCAGCGACACCTTGAGGTTGTCGCCGAGTTTCGACTCGCTCCATACGTTGACGAAGTTCGACCATTCGAACTTGGACGGGAGGTAGCCGTCCTTGGTCAGTTCGTTGCTGGGCCGCAGTGCGGCGATTCCCATCTCCACGTACGGCAGCAGGAACAACAGAGCGATGGCCCAGGCGACCACCGCGGTGACCGCCTTGCGGGCCGGGCTCGCCCCGAGGTTCCGGCGCCGGGACGGCTTGGCCGCGCTGTCCGCCCGCACTGCCGGGGAGGACTTGGCCATGTCCACAGTGCTCATGCGCCTTCCTCCTTGTTCCAGCGGCTGACCTTCAGGAAGAAGCCGACCAGGATGATGACCAGCAGGAAGTTGACCACCGACATCGCGGCGCTCTCGCCGATGTCACTGGCCTTCAGCTGGTACATGAACACCGTGGTGGTGGCCGTCTCGTAGCCGGGGCCGCCGTTGGTCATCCCCCAGATGATGGGGAACGAGTTGAAGACGTTGATCAGGTTGATCACGATCGCGACCATGACGGCCGGGCGGAGCAGCGGCAGCGTGACGCTGACGTACGTCCGCCACGTCGAGGCGCCGTCGATGCGGGCCGCCTCGTACACGTCGCCGGGGATCGTCTGCAGACCCGCGAGCAGGGTGTACGTGGTGAACGGCAGTGAGACGAACACGGCGACGGCGATCATCCACGGCATCGCCGTGGACGGTTTGCCGAGCCAGTCCTGACCGTGGTCGATGAGGTGCAGGTCGACCAGGAGTGTGTTGATGACGCCGTGTCCGTCGTGGAGCATCCAGCGGAAGACCAGCGCGGTCATGAAGATCGACGCGGCCCACGGCACGATGAGCGCCCACCGGGCGTACCTGCGCCCGGGGAAGGTCTGGTTGAACAGCTGTGCGAGGGCGAGCGAGATCAGCACTGTGATGAAGACGACCACGAGGACCCACACGACCGTGTTCTTCAGAACATGGGCGAAGTCGGGCTCGTTGAAGAGGTTCTCGTAGTTCTTGGTGCCGTTGGAACCTTTGACCAGGCCGCTCTTGCGGATCCGCAGGAACGAACTGCGCACCATCTCGACGACCGGCCACAGCACGACGACCGCGATCAGGAGGACGGCCGGGCCGATCCAGGGCAGGGGGCCGAGGGCCCGGCTCAGCCGCTTTGTGAGCGACGGCCGGGCCCCGGTGGGGATCTGTGACACGAGGAGTCGTTCCTACTTCTGCTGCGCGACGGCTGCTTCAGCGTCCTTCTGGAGCTGGTCCAGAACTTCCTTGGGCGACTTGCCGGAGACGGCGGTGCCGAGAGTGGTCTTGATCTTCGGCGAGACGACATCCCAGGCGACGTCGTTCAGCGGGTAGAACTTCGCGTTCGGCAGCTGCTCGATGAACGGCTTGAGGTCGGCGTTGGCCGGGTCGGCGTTCATCTTCGCGCTGACCGACTTGGTGACGGGCGCGAACGAGTTGTCCACCTGGAACTTCAGCTGGTTCTCGGTGTTCATCGCGACGTCCATGAAGGCCTTGATCTGGTCCTTGTGGCCGCCCTTGTTGAACGCCATCAGCCAGTCGCAGACACCGAGGGTGTCGGTGAGCGGGCCGGCCTTGCCGGGGATCGGCGCGGTGGCCCACTTGACGTTCGGGTACTTCTTCTTCAGCTGCGGGAGCATCGTCGGGTGGCCGTTGGCCATCGCGACCTTGCCACCGTAGAAGTCGGTGAAGACGTCGGCGCGCTTCTTGGTCCCCGGGTTGGGCTCGGTCAGGTTGGTCTTGACCAGGTTGTCGTTGATCCAGTTCAGGGTGTCGACGTTGGCCGGGCTGTTGACCGTGTACTTGTCACCGGTCTTGTACGCGCCGCCGTTTCCGAGGAACCAGTTCATGAACTCGCCCTGGGCCTCTTCAGAGCCGAGCGGCAGGCCGTACGGCACCTCGACGCCGGCTTCCTTGAGCTTCCCGGCATCGGCCTTCAGCTCGTCCCACGTCTTCGGCGGGTCGGTGATGCCGGCCTTGGCGAAGAGGTCCTTGTTGTAGATCAGGCGGCGGGCGCTGGAGGTGAAGGGGATGCCGTACTGCTTGCCCTTGATGGAGGCGGCGGGCGTGAACGACTCGATGAGGTCGGACTTCACGGCGGGCGTCAGGATGTCGTCGGCCGAGTACAACAGGTCGTCCGCGACCTTGTCGGCGTAGCCGCCGGTCTGGAGGATGTCCGGCTGCTGGCCGTTCTGGATCATCGTGGCGACCTTTTTGTCGATGTCGTCCCAGCTGACGACATCGAGTTTCACGGTGATTCCGGGGTACTTGGCGTTGAAGTTCTTGATCACGCCGTCCCAGTACGCCTTGGTGCTTCCGTCACCGGCGCCGTAGTCAGCGGCGACCATGCTGATCGTGCCGTCCTTCGGCTTGGCCGCATCACCGGCCGCCGGGGTGCCTGCCGCCGGCGGAGTGCTGCTGCCGGCCTTGTCGTCCTTGTCGTCCGACCCGCCACAGGCGGTCAGCATCAGGGATGCAGCCAGACCCATCGTCGCCATCGCCGTCAGGCGGCCTTTTGTCCTGAGGTTCACCATGATTACCGCCTTCATCGCCACTGAGCCACTGCCACTGAAGCTGTTCCTGAACGGGGTGCACGGGGCTGCTCGATGCTGCGTACAGGATGTTCATCGGGCAGTGTTTCGCGCAGTAGCGAGCATGTTGGCCGAGTACCTGGGGGCAGTCAACAGTTTCGCTCGGAAAAGGTCTATACCAATCGGGTCACGGCCGAGTCCGACGTTCCGGTCAGACGGTGAGCACCTGAACCCCCGCCTCAACAAAACGGGCGACCATTTCCGCGGGCGCGCCAATGTCCGTGACTAGGACATCAATTGCTGAAGTGGGGCAGATTCGGGCAAAGGATCTGCGGCCGAGCTTTGAGGAGTCCGCGACAACGACCACTTTGGCCGCTTGCGTAACCATCAATTGGTTAATGTCCGCTTCGCCTTCGTGATGGGCGCTCGCGCCGTGCTCGATGTCGACCGCGTTGACCCCGATGATCGCGATGTCCAAGGCGACCGCGTGCAGGATCCCGGTGGCCAGCGGACCGATCAGTTCGTACGATTGCGGCCGGGCCACCCCGCCGGTCACCACCAGTTTCACCTGCTGCCTGACGGTCAGCTCAGCGGCGATGTTCAGCGCGTTGGTCACCACCGTGAATGCTGGCGATCCCTCAGATCCGTGCAGGTCAGCACGTGTTACCAGGGCGCGGGCGACCTCGGTCATGGTGGTGCCGCCGTTGACCGCGACCGCTTGTCCGGGCTGCACGAGGTTGGCTGCGGCGGCGGCGATCCTTTGCTTCTCGGTGGCGTGCTTGGCGACCTTGTAGCGCAGCGGCAGGTCGTACGAAACGCTGTGCGCGACCGCGCCGCCGCGGGTCCGGGTCAGCATCTGCTGCTGGGCCAGCTGGTCGAGGTCCCGCCGGATGGTGGCCGCGGAGACGTCCAGCGCCTCTGCCGCGTCCTCGACGTCGAGTTTCCCGTGCTTGGCGAGCAGCTCCAGGAGCGCTCCCCATCGGTCGTACCTGCCCACGAAATCCCCCTCATTCCCCGCGATCACCGCACTTGACGGTGCGCCAGAGACCGTACGGCACGTGCAGCTCGATACGGGCACAGCATGCACAGCATTGTGTTTTCCTGTTCTCAACTGCTATTCAATGAACACAAACGAGCATCACTCGTCATTCGGTGGCCTACCACTCACCTGCGGAATCCGCCGAAATGCCACGCCGAGAAGGAGCACTTGTGACCTCCGTACCGCCCGCACCCGGAAGCTCGCGCACTCTGGCTGAAATCAACACCCAGCCGGCCCTCTGGCGGCGGGCCGCCAAACTGATCGGGCAAGTCCCGCTGCCCGAGCCGGGCGAGCGGGTGGCGGTCGTCGGGTGCGGCACGTCGTGGTTCATCGCCCAGGCGTACGCGTCACTGCGCGAACAGGCGGGACAAGGCTGGACCGATGCCTTCGCCGCGTCCGAGTACGTCCACAACCGAAGCTACGACCGCGTGCTGGCGCTGACCCGCTCGGGCACAACGACCGAGGTCATCGACCTGCTCCGGAAGCTGCGGGGCGTGGAAGCGACCACGGTGATCACCGGCACCCCCGGCAGCCCGGTGTTCGATGTGGCCGACCAGAGCGTGCTGCTCGACTTCGCCGACGAGGAGTCAGTCGTCCAGACGCGCTTCGCGACGACCACACTCGCGCTCCTGCGGGCCTCCCTGGGCGAGGACCTGACCTCGGTCATCGCCGACGCGGAGACCGCACTGACCGGCAAGCTCGACGAACGCCTCATATCCGCCGAGCAGTTCACCTTCCTGGGCACCGGCTGGTCGGTCGGCATCGCCACCGAGGCCGCGCTGAAGATGCGCGAGGCGGCGATCGCCTGGACCGAGTCCTACCCGGCGATGGAGTACCGCCACGGGCCGATCAGCATCGCCGCGCCGGGCCGGGTGACGTGGGTTTTCGGCCAGTCCCCCGCAGGCCTCGGCGAGCAAGTGGCACCCACCGGTGCGCACTTCGAGAACGGTGCGCTGGACCCGATGGCCGACCTCATCCGGGTGCAGCGCCTCGCGGTGGCCATCGCGGAGAAACAAGGCATCGACCCGGACCAGCCGCGCAACCTCACGCGGTCGGTGGTTCTGAGTGGGCAGAGCTTGAGTGGGCAGAGCTTGAGTGGGCAGAGCTTGAGTGGGCTGAGTTCGGCCGGGACCGAGTGATACTCGCGGTCACCCCGAACCCGGCGCTGGACATCACCTACACGGTCGACCGGTTCGAACTGCACGGCAGCAACCGGGTTTCCGCCGTGGCGCAGCGGGCCGGCGGCAAGGGGATAAACGTCGCCCGGGTGCTGCGGGCGATCGGCGAAGAGGTGGTCGCGCTGGCTCCGGTGGGCGGTTCGACCGGGGAGTGCGTACGCGCTGATCTGAGCGTCGCCGGGATCGACTTCCGCACAACGCGGCTCTCCGCTGAGACACGACGTACGGTGACGATCGTGGACGCCGCGAACGCGACGGTGTTCAACGAAGCCGGCCCGCAGGTCTCCGCGGAGGAGTGGGCCGGCTTCGAGGATCTCTTCCGGGAGCTGCTCCCGCAGGCGAAGGCCGTGACGCTGTCGGGGAGCCTGCCGCCGGGTGCGCCGGCCGACACGTACGCACGGCTGATCCGCTTCGCCAAGGAGCGCAACGTACCTACGCTGCTTGACAGTTCGGGCGATGCGCTGCGGCACGGGATCGCCGCGGGGCCGGATGTCCTGAAGGTCAACGACGGGGAAGCGGCCGAACTGGCCGGTTCGGACGACCCGGTCCTCGACGCCGTCCTGATCGCTGAGGCTTCGACGATCCCGAATGTGCTCATCTCCATGGGCGAGCACGGTCTGTACGCCGACACTGAGGCCGGCAACTGGTTCACGAAGCCGCCCCGGGCGGTTCCGGGGAATCCGACCGGGGCCGGGGACGCCTGCCTGGCGGCACTGGCCGCCGGGTTGGTCCGGGGTCTTTCGTGGCGTGAACGGCTCTCCGAAGCCGTCGCGTGGTCCGCCGCGGCCGTCGCGGCTCCGGTCGCCGGCGCGGTGGACCGGCAGGTCTACGACGACCTGCGCGACCACATCGTCACTGAGCGGAACCCGGGCACGGACAGGACCCACAGGAAAGGCAGGACACAGTCATGACCCTGACCCCCACCGGTGACCTCGTCGCCGCGGCCTACCGGACCGGTCGCGGCCTGCCCGCGTTCAACGCCGTCACGCTGGAGCACGCCGAGGCGATCGTCGACGGCGCGGAGGCCGCCGGGCAGCCGGTGATCCTGGCGTTGAGCGAGAACGCGGTCATCTTCCACGGCGGCCGGCTGAAGCCGTTGGCCGCCGCCTGCGCGGCGCTCGCGGCGGGGTCTTCCGTCCCCGTGGGTCTGCATCTGGACCACGTCGTGTCGGTCGAACTGCTCTACGAGTCGGCTGAGGTCGGGATCTCGTCGGTGATGTTCGACGCGTCGAAGCTGCCGTACGGGGAGAACGTCAGGGCGACCCGGCGGGCCGCCGAGTGGGCGCACGCGCACGGCGTCTGGCTGGAGGCCGAACTGGGCAAGGTCGGCGGCAAGGCCGGCGAGCCCGCGCTGGACGCGCACGCGCCCGGGGCGCGGACGGATCCGGCTGAGGCGGTGGCCTACGTCGAGGCGACCGGGGTGGACGCGCTGGCCGTCGCGGTGGGGTCGTCGCACGCGATGACTTCCCGTACGGCCGAGCTCGACAACGACCTGATCGCGGCACTCCGCGCGGCGGTTGCGGTGCCGCTGGTCCTGCACGGTTCATCGGGGGTTCCGGACGAGCGGATCCGGGCGGCCGTCACCGCCGGGATGACAAAGATCAACATAGGGACGGCACTGGCGGTCGCCTACACCGGAGCGGTCCGCGGCCACCTCGCGGCGGACCCCGCGGGGGTGGACCCGCGCCGGTACATCACGGCGGCGCGGGAGGCGATGACCGGGACGGTCCGGCACCTGCTCGGGATCGTCGCGGGATAGCCACCGCCCGGTGGGTGCCGACGGTGCCCGCCGGGCGGTCGACCAGGCACAATGGTCTGAACCAATCGCAGCCAATCACGGCTAAGCACGGCTAAGCACGGCTAATCACGGCTAATCACGGCCAATCGCAGCCAATCGATACAGGAGCCCCCATGCCGCAGGACGTCGAGTACGCAGTCGCTCTCGACGTCGGCGGGACCATGATCAAGGGCGGGCTCGTCTCCTCGGACGGCCGCCTGGTGCACGTCGAGCGGCGGGACACCGGGCGTGAGCTCGGCCCCGACCACATCATCGAGGTCCTGCTCGGCTTCGCCGACGACCTCGCGGGCGTCTGCCTGACGGAGTTCGGCAGCCCGGCGAAGGCCGGCGGCGTCGTGGTGCCCGGCATGGTGGACGAAGTCGGCGGCATCGCCGAGTACGCGTCCAACCTCCGCTGGCGGAACGCCCCGCTGCGCGCCCTGCTCGCCGACCGGCTCGGGGTGCCCGCCGCGCTCGGGCACGACGTACGCGCCGGGGGCCTGGCCGAAGGGCGCCTCGGCGCCGCACAGGGCGTGGACAACTTCTTGTTCCTCCCCATCGGTACCGGCGTGGCCGGGGCCTTTGTGGTCAACGGTCACCCGTACGCCGGGGCGTCCCACCGCGCCGGGGAGATCGGGCACATCATCGTCCGGCCGGGCGGCCCCCTGTGCGGCTGTGGCGCGCGCGGCTGCCTGGAGCAGCTGATCGGCGGCCCCGGCGTCTCCCGCGCGTACGCCGAGGCCACCGGCGGCGGGCAGGTCAGCGCCGCTGAAGTCGCCGGACTTGCGGCCCGGGGCGACGCCACCGCCCAAGCGGTGTGGACCGACGCGGTGTCCGCGTTCGCCGACGGCCTGCTCACCGGAATCGCCCTGTTCGACCCGGGGCTCCTGGTCATCGGCGGCGGTCTGTCCCGCGCCGGGGAGCAGTTGTTCACTCCCCTGCGGGAGATGCTCGACGAGCGCGCGACCTTCCACCGGATCCCGGAGATCGTCGTGGCCAAGCTCGGCGACGAAGCAGGGTGCCTGGGCGCGGGGCTCCTGGCCTGGGACGCCCTCCAGCTCGACGGTCCGGCCTAGTGCTGCTCCGGGCTCCCGCCTGATCGCAGCGGGTTCACCCGTACGCGATCACCACAGGTGAAAACCGACAAATCGACTAGCCTCGCGACATGTGCGGCCCCCTGGGTCCACAGGCCGCCTTCGACGTCCGGGATCTCCACCGCCCACCAGTTTTTCCTGCCAGATGTCACCCGTACAAGACGACATCCGTCAGCACCGCGTGGTGGTCCGTGTCCGGCAGCGTCAGAAACCGTACGGACTTCGTCTTGAAGGACTTCGAGTCGAGCAGCACGTGGTCGATCTGCGACCCGAAGGTCGGCGCCCACCTGGCCGGCCAGGTCGGCGTACGGGCCTTCCCCTGCGCGGCGGCCGCGTCGTAGAGGCCGGTGTCCAGGACCCCGCGCAGCGCCGCGTGGTCGAGGGTGGCGTTGAAGTCCCCCGCCACGATCGTCGGCCCGGTCCGCAGGCTCCGGCGCGCGTACGTCTCGATCGTCCCCAGGTCGCGCTTCCACGTGCCGGTGGCCCCCGGGATCGGCGCCATCGGGTGCGCGACCTGGAAGCTGACGTCCCGTCCGGCGATCCGCACGACCGCGTCGGGCATCTGCATCACGCCGGGAAGACTGCCGCTGGAGACGATCGGGAACCGGCTGAGCAGCCCGGAGCCCTCCGCGTTCCGCACACCTGTCGCGAGAAGATTTTTGTACGGGTACAAATCCTGGACATCGGACTGTCGCAGACGCTCGGCACAGCGGACGTCGCACTCGGGGATGGACACCAGGTCGGGCTTCTCCCGTTTCAGCACCTCCACCAGGTCTTCGACTGCGTTCCCGTACTCAAGGTTGGCGGACAGGATCCGCACGGCGGCGAGCGGCCGGCCGGCCGGGGACCGGGAGGGCTCCCCCGGTACCTGGAGGGTGAAGTAGCCGATGCCGAGCACCAGCACGAGCCCCCACACCACCCCGGCGATCCACCGGGCGCCGGTCGTGAGCAGCAGGGTGACAGCGGCCGGGACCAGGAGGTACGGCCAGAAGGCCGTCAGTTGCGGCACGGGGGTGTACATGTCGAAACCGAAGGTGCGGGCGGACAGCAGGACCGACAGCCCGGCCAGCGCCGGGACGGCGGACCAGGCCGCGGCTCTGCGGCGGCGCGGCTGCGGCAAGGCATAAGTGTTGCGTGCGGCCAGGCCGCGTAGCCGTTGCCCGTCGATCGCCACCGGTCCGCCTCCCAAGCGTCACTGCGTACGAAGGGAGTAACGCACTGGGGCCGCGGCTAGTTGCTCCGTACACCAAATGATCTTGTGGGGATATCCGGTGCCCCGTCGGGCATACATGAACCCATGTCTGTTTCGAAGCAAACCCTGTTGGGACTGCCCGACTCCGTCGACACCTGCCTGTTCGACCTGGACGGCGTGCTCACCCAGACGGCGAAGGTCCACGCCGCCGCCTGGAAGCAGATGTTCGACCACTTCCTGCGTATCGAGGCGGCCCGGAACAAGACGGAATTCGCCCCGTTCGACCTCGGCAAGGACTACACCTCGTACGTCGACGGCCGGCCACGCCTCGACGGCACCCGCACGTTCCTTGAATCACGCGGCATCCACCTGCCCGTCGGTGGTCCGGCTGATCCGCCGGACGCGCGCACCCTGTCGGCCCTGTCCAACCAGAAAAACGATCTTGTGCAGGAAATAATCCGCCGGGACGGCGTGGAGACGTTCGCCGGTTCGGTCCGGTACGTACGGCTCGCCCGGGACAGTGGTCTGAAAACCGCCGTGGTCTCGTCCAGCGCGAACACAAAGGAGATCCTGGAGTCCACCGGCATCGCCCACCTGTTCGACACGGTGGTGGACGCCGTCGTGGCACAGGAGCGCGGGCTGACCGGCAAACCGGCTCCGGACACCTTCCTGGCCGGGGCCGCCGAGCTGGACTCGAAGCCCGCGCAGTGCGCGGTGTTCGAAGACGCGCTCGCCGGCGTGCAGGCCGGGCGGGCCGGGAACTTCGGGTACGTCGTCGGCGTGGACCGGGCCGGGCAGGCCGACGCCCTGCGGGAGCACGGCGCGGACGTAGTCGTGACCGACCTGAAGTACTTGATCCAGAATCCCTGACCAGCAGAAATCCCTGATTACCGGAAGATCCCTGGCCACCAGAGATCCAGAGAAGGCGGTAGGCACTTGATCACCCAGCGGGCCTTCTCGGTGGAACCGTGGGGACTGACCGAAGACCGGTTCGACCTGGACATACTGGCCCAGGCCGAGTCGGTCTTCGCACTCTCCAACGGGCACATCGGACTGCGCGGAAACCTGGAGGAGGGCGAGCCGCACGGCCTGCCCGGCACCTATCTCAACGGCATGTTCGAACTCCGGCCGCTGCCGTACGCCGAGGCCGGCTACAGCAACCCGGAGTCCGGGCAGTCGGTCATCAACGTCACCAACGGCAAGCTCATCCGGCTCCTGGTGGACGACGAGCCGTTCGACCTGCAGTACGGCCAGCTGCACGAGCACACCAGGCGGCTCGACTTCCGCGAAGGCGTCCTGCACCGCAGCGTCGAGTGGACTTCGCCGGCCGGGCAGACCATACGGATCAGGACGCGCCGCCTGGTCTCACTGACCCAGCGGTCGATCGCCGCGATCGAGTACGAGGTCGAAGCCGTCGGCGGCCAGGCCCGGATCGTCGTCCAGTCCGAGCTGGTGGCGAACGAGCAGTTGCCGCCGTCGGGTGCCGACCCGCGCAGCGCGGCCATCCTCGAAGCTCCGCTCAAGTCCGAGGACCACAGTCACAACCACAGCAAAGCGATACTGGTGCACCGTACGGAGTTCAGCCAGCTGCGGATGGCCGCGGGCATGGACCACGTCGTGGACGAACCCGAGGGCCGTCTCCACACCGAGATGGAGACCTTCCCGGACGTCGCCCGGATGAGCATGACCACCGTGCTCGAACCCGGCCAGAAGTTCCGCTTCGTCAAGTTCATCGCGTACGGCTGGTCCTCGACCCGGTCGGTACCGGCTGTCCGCGACCAGGTGGCCGCCGCACTGACCGCGGCCTGGCACACCGGCTGGGACGGCCTGCTGGCCGAACAGCGTTCCTATCTCGACGCCTTCTGGGACCGCTGCGACATCGAGGTGGACGGTGACATCGAACTGCAGCAGGCGGTGCGGTTCGCGCTGTTCCACATCCTGCAGGCGGGTGCCCGCGCCGAGCAGCGGGCGATCCCGTCCAAGGGGCTGACCGGGCCGGGCTACGACGGGCACTGCTTCTGGGACACCGAGGCGTTCGTGCTGCCGGTCCTGACGTACGGCCTGCCCGAGGCCGTGGCGAACGCGCTGCGCTGGCGGCACAGCACCCTGGATCTGGCGAAGGAGCGGGCGAAGCTGCTCGGCCTCAAGGGCGCAGTGTTCCCGTGGCGGACCATCAGGGGCGAGGAGTGCTCGGGCTACTGGCCGGCGGGGACGGCCGCGTTCCACATCGGCGCGGGCGTCGCGAGCGCGGTGCTGCGTTACCTGCGGGCCACCAACGACGTCGAATTCGAACGGGCGTACGGCCTTGAGTTGCTCGTCGAGACCGCCCGGATGTGGCGCTCCCTGGGCCACCACGGTCAGGACGGCAACTTCCGGATCGACGGGGTGACCGGGCCCGACGAGTACAGCGCGGTGGTGGACAACAACGTCTACACCAACCTCATGGCGCAGCTGAACCTGCGCGCGGCAGCCGATTCGGTCACCAGGCACCCGGAGCTCGGCCGCTCGTTCGGTGTGGGCTCGGATGAGATCGCGTCCTGGCAGCATGCCGCCGAGACCATGTACATCCCGTACGACGACAAACTCGGGATCCACCCGCAGGACGACGCCTTCCACCGGCACGAGGAGTGGGACTTCGAGGGGACCCCGCCGGAGAAGTACCCCCTGCTGCTGCACTTCCCGTACTACGACATGTACCGCAAGCAGGTGGTCAAGCAGGCCGACCTGGTGCTGGCGATGCAGTTGCGCGGGGACGCCTTCACCTGCGAGGAGAAGGCCAGGAACTTCGCGTACTACGAGCGCCTCACGGTCCGCGACTCGTCCCTGTCGGCCAGCACCCAGGCGGTGATCGCGGCCGAGGTGGGCCACCTGGACCTCGCCTACGACTACGCGGCCGAGGCCGCCCTGATGGATCTGCACGACCTGAACAACAACACCCGCGACGGCCTGCACATGGCTTCACTCGCCGGTGCGGTGACGGCACTGGTGGCCGGTTTCGGCGGGATAAGGGACCACGGCGAACGCCTGGTGTTCCGCCCGCGGCTGCCGTCCGGCATCGCCCGGCTGGTGTTCAACGTGACCGTGCGCGGCAGCCGATTGCGGGTCGAGGTGACGCACAAGAAGGCCGTCTACACGGTCCGCGGCGGCCCCGCCCTGGTCATCCGGCAGAACGACGAGACGTTCACCGTGGAAGCCGGGAAGGCAGTCACGAAGAAGGTGCAGCACCCGGTGCCGTTGGAGCGCCTGACGCAGCCGCCGGGCCGCGAGCCCGCCAGGCGCGAGCAGGGGACGGCGGGCTGAACGGCGTTGTTCCGTACGGAATGACCCACCGCCCGTGACGACCGAAGACCGCCGGGGAGATCCCCGGCGGTCTTCGGCGTCCACGCACGGACCAGGGTCAGAACGTCGGCTTGTCCTTCGACACGTAGACGCTGTCCACCGGTGCCTTGCACGCGTTGCCTTGGCCGCAGAACAGCGCGACTTCGTTGTCGCCCGGCTTCAGCGTCACGTTCGCCCAGGTCCCCACCGGCGTCTTGGATCCCAGCGCGTAGAGGTTGATCGGCGTGCTGTTCGCCTTGCCGTTGGCTTTGACGCTGAGCGTCTCACCGGGCCGCTTCCCGTCCGCCCCCGCGGCGCTGGAGTCGGAGTTGATGTACTTGACCGCGAGGTAGTACGTGCCGGCGGTCGGCACGGTCACCTTCCACGTCATCGTCGAACCGACGGCGCTCAGGTCGACCAGGTTGTTCCCCGTCGTCCCGTCGCCGCTCACGACGGTGGCGCCGCCGGTCAGCTGGGTGGACTCGGCCTCGACCGCCCCGAGCTTCCCGTCCGCCGGAGCGGCGGACGACGGCGGGGGCGAAGCCTGCTGACTCTGGACACCCGAGGCCGGGGCGGACTGTCCGGCGGTGGCCTTCTTGTCATCGTCCTCGGGCAGCATCGCGATGATCACGGCGATGATCGCGGCGACCACGACAACGGCGACGATCGCCATGATCATCGTGCGGTTGCCGCCCCCGGACGGCGGTGGCTGCTGGCGGCTGCGGCGCGGCTCGGGCACCTGCCGCACCGGGCGGGTGGCCTCCGCGTCGTGCTGCTTCCCCTGCTGCTGCGGCGGGTGCTGCACGTTGTGCGGCGCGGTGGCCCCCGCCTGCACCTGGCCGACCTGGATGTACTGGGCGGACATCCGTCGCGGATGGTGTGTCGTCGGTGTCCCGGTACCCGTCACGTCGGCCTCGTCGCCCGGGTTCGGGCGGTACAGGTACCCGTACGTATCGTCCGGTTCACCGTCGGTGCCCACCGTGTTTTCCTCCTACGTAGTCGTCCCGGAACCGTCCTGCGGGACCGTCCGGGTCCAAGCCCTTCACACTAATGGGCGATGACCGGTCCGACGGCCAGTGTCCGAAGTTGTCCGCGCGTACGGGTGCTGATCTTCACCCCCGGCCCGCGCGCCTGGTCCTATCCGACCTGCGCCTTCCAGGTAAACCAACCGGTTCGGGCACGGTTCGGTTACGCCCGATCGAAAAAGCAGATGAAATGCTCAGACGTGCGGGTTTCAGCCCGCACGGCGCTCGTGGACACGCCCTGCGGCCCTGGCCCCGCGCTCCCGCTTCTGGACGTACATCTGGGCGTCGGCGGCCCGCAGCAGTTCCTCGGGCCCGGTCCCCTGATCGGCCCAGCCGATCCCGAAACTCGCCCCGTCCAGCGGCACCACCCCGACCTCGGTGGGGATCGGCGCGATCAGCGCCCGGCTGAGCCGCCGGGCCAGCTCGTACGCCTCGTCGCCGGCGATGCCGTCGGCGAGGACCACGAACTCATCGCCGCCGAGCCGGGCGACCACGTCCCCCTCGCGTACCGCCGCGGCCAGCCGCCGGGCGACTTCGACGAGTACCTGGTCCCCGACGTGGTGGCCGTGCTCGTCGTTGATCCGCTTGAAGCCGTCCAGGTCGCAGAACAGCAGCGCGAGCCCCTTGCCGCCGCCGGGCGCGCCGCTCGGAACGCCGCCGGTGACACCGCTGTGGGTGCTGTTGAGAGTGCCGGTGTGGGAGCCCGCATGAGCGCCGGTGTGGGAGCCCACATGAGCGCCGGTGTGGGAGCCCGCATGAGCGCCGGTGTGGGAGCCCGGCTCGACACGGCTGATCTCCCGTACCGGACAGGCCGGCTCCGCCAGCTCCTGCGCCGCCCCACCGGGGGACAGTGGCCCGGTGGTGTCCGTCCGCTGCTCCGGGCGCTCCGCCACGGCCTGCCGGGCGCTGTCCCGGCGCCGCACCGCTTCGGGGGCCGGATCGCGGGCCGGCAGGTAGGACAACTGCGCGGCCGTCAGCCGTTCGGCGAGCCTGGCCCGGAACTCCCGGCCGTTCGGCAGGCCCGTCAGCGGGTCCGTGCTGGCCTGCTGGAGCAGCGCGAGTTCCCACCGCTTGCGGTCCTCGACGTCCTCGACGTGCGTGAGCACAAAGCCGGGCGGCCCGTTCCCGTCCGAGTCGGCCACCCAGGAGGTGCGCAGCGACACCCAGCGGTACACACCCGCGCTGTCGGCCAGACGCACCTCGGTGTGGCTGCCGCCGACCGGCTGCGGGGCGGCCCGCAGGTGCGCGGCGAGCAGTTCCCGGTCCTCCGGGTGCGCCAGGGCGATCAGCCCGAGGCGGCGCAGAACCGGGGCCGGGTAGCCGAGCATCCGGCACAGGGCGTCGTTGGCCCGCAGCAGCCTGCCCGCCTCGTGGTCGCGGACGCCCGTCATCAGCATGCCGCTGGGGGCGTACTCGAACGCGTACCGGAAGCTCTCCTCGCTGGCCCGCAGGGCGTGCTGCTCGCGTTCCAGGCGGCCGACGGCGCGCATCATGTCGCCGCGCAGCCGGGCGTTGTCGACGGCTATCGCGGCCTGCCCGGCGAACATGCCGAGCAGTTCGCACTGCCAGGACCCCGGGCGGCGGCCGTCCATCGGCAGGTCCACGGACAGGACACCGACGAGATCGCCTTCGGGTGTGCGCAGCGGGGCGAGCAGTCCGTCGCGTGGGTGCCACGCGTCGGGGTCGTCGCTGGCCGGGGTGTCGGGGATCCAGTTGGGTATCCCGGGTGTGCTGGACAGCGGGTGGGTGTGGGGCAGGTAGCGCAGCGCGCCGAGGGGTTCGGCGGCGTCGAGGATCGCGTCCCAGCGGGCGCGGGCGCCGACCTGTCCGGTCATGGCGGTGGCGAGCTCGCGGCTTCCGGCAACGGCGGAGACCTCCAGGTCGCCGTCCGTCCGGACGAGGTTGATCGCGGCCACGCCGAAGCCCAGACCGCACACCACGCCGTCGACCACGGCCTGCAGCGTGTCACGCAGGTCACGGGTGGCGTTGAGATCCGCGACGACCCGGTAGAGCAGTCGCAGGGTCGCCAACCGGACGCTTGTCTCCACTTCGGCCGTCATCACGGGTCCCTCAAGGCACACGCAGGGTCTCTTAGAAACAGAAATCGTCCGATTGCAAGAGAAACTGAATCACAGCGGGCGCTGACTTGGCGACGTTCCGTCATGGATAGGTTCGCCTCTGTGAGGCAGCTCACGCCCAGCAACGTAGCGCGCGCAGACCGCAAAGGACACGGGAAGGTCCAGACCATTCCCGAGTCGTGACCGCAGTACCTGATTCGATCAAGTCTTCCCCCCGGGGCCCAGCAGTCCGTACCGTACGTTCGTCAGGTAGCCGTTCCAGATCCTGGAGCCGGCACCGGTCCGCTCCATGGCTCCTGACGCAAGCTCAGCTGACTCATAGTCAAGAACTATGTGCCGTACGGGTGGGGAGGGTCACATGGATGCCCTGGAAGTTCCGGAAACCAAGGACGCGCCGCTCGGTCGGCCCGGTTCCGACACATCGGAAGGACCGCAGGTCCCGGTGGGGACCGTACCGGCTCAGCCGGGCACTACCGCGGTCCCCGGCAGCGTCGCGGCGGCCCGTGACACCACAACGGACCCCGACCGGGTCGTCGCCCTGCTCGGCGACCGCCCGATCACCCTGGCGGAGCTGGGCGCCGCCACAGACCTGGCGCTGCACGCCCTGACCACGCACGGCATCGAGCCGGGCGACCGGGTGCTGTGCCGACACGCCTCCCCGCTCGCCGCGCTGCCACTGGCAGCCGCACTCGGCCGCCTGAACGCGGTCTACGCACCGGTGGGGGCCTCGCTGACCGGAACCGGACAGGAGGCCCCGGGGGCCTCCGGAACCGCCCGCACCGGAGCCGGCCTGGCCGAAGCCGTCAAAGCCGTCGGACCGACGCTTGTGGTCACCGACGTTTCGGACCCGACACTCGACGCCCTCGATGTGCCCGTCCTGGTGTTCGACGTGCTCGCCCTGTTCGCCGAAGCGCCGGAGCCCGGCGGCGAAGACCTCATCGTCTCCCCAGTCGAGGTCGAAGCCCTGCTCGCCACGGTCGCCGGCATCCGCGAAGCCGCCCTGATCACGCTGCCCCGCCCCGGCGGCGGTGGACTGCTCGCCGCAGTGATCGTCGCCGAGGACCCCGCGGACATCCCGGGCCCGTCCGCCGTCCGCCGGGCCTGCGCCTCGCGGGTTGCCGAGCACCTGCGCCCGGAGCGGGTCTTCTACGCCGCCGAACTGCCGCGCACCCCCGGCACCGGGCAGATCCGCCGCTCGGACCTGGTGGTTGGGATCACCGGTTCAAAGTAGTGGCCGCCTGGCCGCCTGGCCGCCTGGCCGCCTGGCCGCCTGGCCGCCTGGCCGCCTGGCCGCCTGGCCGCCTGGCCGCCGCTGCGTCGATCATGTACAAAAGTCTCCTTTGGGGATCGTTAAGGGCGCTTTTGTACAGGATCGACACAGTCGGGTAATTCCGACTCCGTACCCTTGACCCCGTGCACGACCACCCCACGCCGCCCCCGGCCCTCCCCACGCCCGTAGACCCCTCCGCGTTCAAGGCCGCGATGTCCCGCTTCTCCGCGGGCGTCACGGTGATAACGGCCTGCGAAGCCGACGGCGACGGCATGCCGTCCGAAGACGCCGGAATGACGGCCACCGCCTTCATGTCCGTTTCACTGGACCCGCCGCTCATCCTCATCAGCGTCCGCAACCAGGCCAGGATGATGGACGTCCTGGCCGACCAGCCGTACTGGGCGGTGTCGGTCCTGTCCCAGGCGCAGCGGCACATCGCAGGCCGTTTCGCGATCCCGGGCCGGCTCTCCGACCGGCTGATGTTCGCCGACATTCCGCACCGCCGCGGAGAAATCTCCGGCGCACTGGTGGTCAGCGGCGCACTGGCAGTGTTGGAATGCCGTACGCACCAGGTGGTGGAAGCCGGGGATCACACCTTGTTCCTCGGCGAAGTGCTGTCAGTGGACCTGCCCAGCCCCGAGGGGCTGCCGCTGATCCACTACCGGGGCAGGTACCGCAGTCTGACCTGATCTGTACGCCCGGCAGGCGCGTACTTCCGTACGTGACTTTCCAGGGGGCAGTCCATGCACACGTACGACTACGTCATCGTCGGCGCCGGATCGGCAGGCTGCGTCCTGGCCGCCAGGCTCTCGGCCGACCCCGGTGTCCGGGTGGCCCTGCTCGAAGCCGGCGGCCCGGACCGCAAGATGGAGATCAAAGTCCCGGCGGCCTTCGGCAAGCTGTTCAAGACTGCGTACGACTGGGACTACAGCACCACCAAGCAGGCCGAGCTGTCCGACCGCGAGCTGTACTGGCCGCGGGGCCGCACACTGGGCGGCAGTTCCTCGATCAACGCCATGATGTGGGTGCGCGGCCACCGGGCCGACTACGACGGCTGGGCCGAAGGTGGTTGTACGGGCTGGTCGTACGACGAAGTCGCCCCGTACTTCCGCAAGTCGGAGGACCGGACCGGTTCGAACACCGGCGGTGTGTACGGAACGGGCGGCCCGCTGCGCATCGCCGAGCTGCCCGACCCGAACCCGACAACGCGGGCGTTCCTCGCCGCGTGCGCGGAAGCGGGGCTGACCCGGCTGCCCGAGCTGAACGTCGCCGAGCCCGACGGCTACGCGCCCACGCCGGTGAACCAGCACCGCGGCCGCCGGTGGAGCGCCGCCGACGGCTACCTGCGCCCGGTTCTCAAGCGGCCGAACCTGACGGTGTTCACCCGAGCGCACGCGCGACGGCTGCTGCTCGCTTCTGACGAGCTGCGGGCCGAAGGCGTCGAGTACACCGACGCCACGGGCATTCCGCAGCGCATCGCGGCCCGGCGTGAGGTGATCCTGTCCAGTGGCGCGATCGGCTCCCCGCAGTTGCTGATGCTGTCCGGGATCGGCGACCCCGAGGTGCTGCGCGCCGCGGGCGTGGACGTCCGGCATGAGCTGCCCGACGTCGGCCGGCACCTCCAGGACCACCTCTCCACGGCGGCCGGGGCGGGGTGTCCCAGCCCGGTCACGCTGGAGAGCGCCGAGAGCATCCCCAACCTGCTGCGCGCCATCGTGCTCGGCCGGGGTCCGCTGACCTCCAACATCGGTGAAGCGGTCGCCTTCGTCCGCAGCGACCCGGCGCTGGCCGTGCCCGACCTGGAACTGCTCTTCGCCCCAGTGCAGTTCATCAACCACGGGCTGACTCCGCCGACGCACAGCGCCACCACGCTGGGCGTGGTCCTGCTCCAGCCGGAGAGCAGCGGCTCCGTGGCGATCACCAGCCCGGACCACCGCCAGGCACCGGCCATCGAACCGCGCTACCTCAGCGCCCCCGCGGACCGGGAGCGGCTGCTCGCCGGGCTGCGGATGGCCGAACGGCTCTACGCCACCCGGGCGATGGCCCCTTACGCCACAGGACCGATGGCACCGTGGCCCGGCGGCAGTGACGAAGGGGCCTGGAACAGGTTCCTCGACGACTACTCGCAGACGCTGTACCACCCGACGGGCACCTGCCGGATGGGCGCCGGGAACGGTTCCGTCGTCGATCCTGAATTGCGGGTGCGTGGCATAGCCGGGCTACGGGTGGTCGACGCGTCGGTCATGCCGCAGATCAACCGGGGCCACACGCACGCGCCGACGGTGATGATCGCGGAGAAGGCCGCGGACCTGATCCGCAGCGCACGGTAGGGACAGCGCGGCGAAAACCACACGGCAAAAACCACGCGGCGAAAACCGCTGAGGGCGGACGGCCTGATCACGCAGGCCGTCCGCCCATCAGTCAGTCGCGCTCAGTCAGCCGCGCTCAGTCAGCCGCCGGCAGTCCTCAGTCGCCTGTACGTCCAACTAGGACGAACCCTTCCGCAGGAACTTCGTCACGAGCATCACCAGCACCACCGCGAGAACGATGCTCACGATCCAGCGGAAGAAGGTGCCTGCGTTGGGGACGATCCAGTAGCCACCGAGCATGCCCACGATGCCGATGCCCATGGTGGCGAGCACCCCCATGGACTGCTTGCCCGGGATGAAGAACCTGGCGAGAGCTCCGATGACGAGCCCGCCGATGATGAGACCAATGATCGACATGGTGGCTGTACCTCCAGTTCTGTGATCCGCGGGTTCCCGACGTCTATGTCCGAAACCGGTCGAACTCCGCAAAACAACAGTTACCCGATTTTTCGGACTTCGATCATCGACACGCCGAAGCCCGGAACCGGATGCCACTGACCGTCCGGGCAATCCTTTTCCCTCGCTCCCACCGGAGCCGATAGAGTGTTCTCGCAGCTCCACAGCACCACAGCTCCATCACCCGCCGCGTTAGCTCAGTTGGCCAGAGCGTCGCTCTTGTAAAGCGAGGGTCGTCGGTTCGAATCCGACACGCGGCTCCACGCAGAACCAGCACAAACGCCCCGGACCATGGTCGGTCCGGGGCGTTTTCTGTGCTCTGACATCACCACGTGACATCACCAAGTGACATCACCAAGTGACATCAACGGCGACGACGCAACAGGGTGTCCATACGCCCGATGGCCTCACGTTTCGTGTCGTGGACCACGTGCGCGTACACGTCCATCGACATGCCGACACGGCCCGGCGCTGGTGACCGCCCGGTCCCGGTGAACCGCTGCCCGCCCGCGCTGCCGCGAGCGCGGTCGGTCTATCCCTGGAGGAACTGGAGGTAGTGCGCGACGCTGGAGTACACAGCGGGCGAGTTGGGCAGGGCGCAGCCGCGGGCCCAGGAGACGATGCCCACCACGCGGCCGTTGACGACGAGCGGGTCGCCGGAGTCGCCGTTGCAGACGCCCTGGCCGCCGGCCGGGGTTCCGGCGCAGAGCATGCTCTTGGTGTCGGGTACGGGGCTAAGGCCGCCCAGCAGTTGGCCGTTCTCGTCGTAGTTGTCGCCGAGGTTCAGTCCCGGGTAGGAGGCCTGGCAGGCCGCGGCCGTGGTGATCGGTACCTGGACGGTGTTCTGGGTGATGGAAGCGGTCGGGGCGAACGGTTGGGTCAAGCCCCAGCCGGTGACCGTCGCGATCGTCCCGGGAGCGGGGTCGCTGATGGCGACCGCGACGGATCCGACAAGCTTGCACAGCAATACGGAACTCCCCGAGCATGCGGCACGGCCCGGCCGCACCGCAGGTGATTTGGACACAACATCAACATCGTTGCGTTAGCTGCTCCGGCCGTTCTGCGACCCCGCTGGGGCAAGGCAACGGGACCTCTTACCCGGTGGAGCCATCCGATCATCCCGCTACCGGACCGGCGGTGGCGGTAAAACTCACCAACTCCGTTTCCCAGGAACCTTGGTGACTCCCCGACTGTCCTGCAACCGGCAGCGAAAGTCACCTACCTAATCACCCCGGGCGCTGCCCGGACCCGGCCCTCCCTCGGAGGCTCGCCGAAAATCGCACACCGCAGCCCTGCTGGAAGCGATCAGCGGCCTGACGCCTCAGGGGCCGGCCCGGTCGAACCCCGCACGACTAGTTCGGGACGGAGTTCTGTCGACTGGAACTCGGCACTGCGACCGTTAGAGAGAACGCGGCCGAATCATCGCGGTAGGCCGAGGCGAGTCCGGAGACGGCTGCTGGGAGTTGGACGCCACATACCCCCACGACACGTACAGAGTCTGAACCCTGCCGTCGCCGGCGAGCGGTTTCACCAGGCTCGATGATCGCGCCAATGCCGTGGTCGGAGTCGGCAATGACCTTCAGGCTCTGGTCGCTGAACGGCGTCCACCTGGCGCGACCGGGGGTGCCGGGAGCGGTCGTTGTGCGTCACCAGGGTGGGGTGTCGCCCTCGTTGTGGTAGAACCAACAGCCGATGTTGCAGCGCGGGGTCAGCGAGACCCGGAACTGACCGCCCAGGGCGACGAAGTTGCGGGCGGCGGTCCAGTTCGGTGCCGAAGGATTTGCCGTTGGGGGAAGTAGCGGGATCGTCACAGCCGGACAGCAGGTGGGCCGCGGTGGCGGTGCGGGTGCGCGAGCCCCGGGCGCTCTTACCGTCCACCGCCGGCCGCTTCGGGGCAATCCACGTCGCGGCACGGCCGCTCAACAGGGCACAGATCCCTTCGGGTCGGGTCATCAGTAGCAGACGCCGGATGGTGTCCTTGGTGGGAACGGCATGGATCCCGAGGCTTCCCTTCGCGGCGAAGCCCAGGCGGGCACGGGCGTCCTGGGAGCTGCGCCACAGCCATCCGGCGATGGCCGCGTAGGACTTGGCACCCGCGATCACCGCCGCCTGCGCGGCGAGCAGAACCGGCGGCAGTGGCCAGCGCCGGCCCCGGCGGTTCCGGGAGTCGAACACTTCCGGATCATCGCCGGTGGTCACGGTGCCCCTGACCAGCAACTTCCCCAGGTCATCCGAACTTGCATCAGCCCTGGCCGACAGGCACACCGTAAGTGCACAGATAACCCATAAGTGGAACGGGATTGTCAGCGCAGTAGGGACGTCGGAAGGCCTGAAGCTCACGTCACTCCTCACCGCGATCACCCCGGGCGGCGGCGCCACAACACAGTGGTCCGACGACGATCTGGGAATCCACTGTGATACGAACATGGGCACGCTGACGAACCTGAGAAGGGTGAAGGGCTGCGTCTTCCCTTCTTACATACCCACGCTCGAGATGGAAACAGAAAAATATCCGGCGGCTTCCGCTATGCACTGGAAGCTTATGGAGACTCTGGCGACCTATCCCGGCAGCGAGAAGTACAGCAGCCCCCTCAGTCGTCAGTGGGACGGAAAAATCGCGCAGAAAAATCGCGATATAATCTGCCCTGATGCATGGGTCCGCCGTCCGAACCTCTCAACCGAGGCGAAGGATTTCCCGTCCTGTGACGAATACCCCTTCGCAAAATCTAGGCAGAGCGGCGGAGGGATGGTCACAACAGGTGACAAGTGCGTGCAGTTCTATACGCTGTATGACAAGGTGGCCAATCGGTGGAGCCTCAAATACGATCCTCTGGCAGAGATGCCGACCGGGAAAGAAGTGTGCGGTCGGGCCAGCATGCCCGAGCGTCAGAACACCGACGCGGGCGGTCGCCTCGGCAGGTTCACTATCGCAGTGCGCCTGAAGGATACGGACAAATATTTTTTGAGTACTAAGCATATTGCAAGCATCTAGACATCTTTGATGGTTTGCGGTAGGAGTAAGTCATGACTTCGGGTGGGGATGGCCGAGCGCTTTCGCATGATGTTCTTGAAGAACTGCGC